>VHDF01000027.1 GCA_016871495.1 Verrucomicrobiota bacterium
TCCACTGCTCAGCCTCATCTTCGCCCTCACATGGTCCGGACGATTGTCCGCGCAAAACTTTCCGGCCTTGGATCCCGCGTTCCATCCGGTGATCTCGCGTACCGGAGGATTCGTGAGCGCGATGGCCGTCCAGTCCGACGGAAAGATTGTCGTGGCAGGCGGTTTCAGCGCCCTGCAAGGAACCGCCCGGCTCGGTCTGGCCCGGCTCAACCAAGACGGCACGCTCGACTCCACTTTCGATCCGGGTCTTTCAGCGTGCTGCGGAGGTGGGGGCGGGTTTCGCGCGGATTTAGTCTCACCCATCACGGCGCTGGCCGTCCAAGCGGACGGCAAGGTGTTGATCGGGGGAAGTTTCACCACGGTTCGCGGTCTGGCTCGCCACGGGCTCGCGCGGCTTCACGCGGACGGCAGCCTTGACGCCGGCTTCGACCCGGGCACGAGCGTGGCCAATTCCTTGGGACGTGGTGGTTCGTTGATCGCGTTTTTGCTCGCCCAGCCGGATGGTCGAGTCGTTGTCGGCGGATCTTTCAATTCAGTTCAAGGCGTTCCCCGCAATGGCATTGCCCGGCTGAATGCAAACGGAACGTTGGATGCCTCGTTTGACCCCGGAGCGGGAATCCAGATCGAAATTGGCGAGCAATTGTCTCTCGGCCAATTGCTGTCCGATGGCCGGATCCTGGTGGCGGGAAGATTTGAGCTCTTTCAAGAGAACAACCGTTTCAGCATGGCGCGTCTTCATGCCAACGGCTCGCTCGACACGAGTTTTGACCCTCCGATTTACCTTGTGGAACGGGAGCGCGGCCCCCAATCCATCAACGGATTTGCCATGCAGCCCGACGGCAAAATCGTCGTCAGCGGAACCTTCGACTTGCTTGATTCCAACAGCGCGTGGGATCTGGGTCGATTGAATGCGAATGGCACAGCGGACCCAAGCTTTACTGCGTCGCTGAGAGTTCCGGATGGCGAGAGCTTCGTGGTGCTTGGCTCCCAGTTGGACGGTAAAATCCTGGGACTCTACAGCGCGAGCCATCGTCAGCCCAATCAGCCGAGAACGCTTTTCCGGCTCAATGCCGATGGCAGCCCTGACGCTTCTTTCACGCCGGTACCACTCGAATCGGACGAGAACCGCGGTCTGCGCATCGCCCAAGCGGTTCGGCAAGCGGACGGCAAATGGCTGGTTGGAGGTCATCTGGCCAATCCTGACCGTTCTATGCCGGGCCTGCTGCGCGTGGATACCGGTGGCAAAGTGGATGGCAACTTCCGCGCGGGGTTTGAATTGGCCGAGGCCGGCGCCGTGCAGATTCAGGCCGTTGAAGTTCAATCGGATGGAAAAATCCTGGTGGGCGGCACCTTTAACCTGGTCAACGGAACCGCCCAGGAACGTTTTGCACGATTGCTCCCCGACGGGCGTCTCGATTCGTCGATGGCGACCGTGATCGGGATGGGCGAAACGGGTGATGCGGTTTCGGCCATCACGCTGGATCAAGAAGGAAGAATCCTCCTCGGCGGTCAATTCAGAACGGTGAATGGCGTGGTTCGAAATGGATTGGCCCGCCTGAACAGCGACGGGACCCTGGATACCACCTTTCAGACTGGAACAGGCACCAACGAAAAGGGACTGACAGGATTTGACGCGGTGGGGCGTGTGGTGACGATTGCGGTGGATACCAACCAGTTCGTGTGGATCGCCGGTGATTTTGTGATGTACGCGGGCGTCCGCATTCCCTACATCGCGCGGCTGAAACCGGAGGGCGCGTTGGACACCACTTTCAACATGGGATTCCGCCTGTGCGACACATGCGATGTTCCCACGATCCGCAGCCTGGCCCCGCTCGAGGACGGCACCATGCTCGTCGCGGGCAGCATCGAACGGATCGGCGTCACGATGTCGCCGAATCTGGTTCGCGTCCTCCGCGATGGCAATGTCGCGGGGGGGTTCCTTCACCAGCTCGGCGCCGGCGACGAAGTGTGGTCGCTGGCGCCGGACGCAAATGCTGGCGCCGTAGCCGCCGTTTCCGGGAACGGAAAGGGACGGCTGGTTCGATTTCGTCCGGATGGAACACCCGAGGAAGAATTCAAGCCTGAGATCCTCTCGCCGTCCCAGGAGACCTCGGCGCCCGGATCCGCGGTGGTGGTGGATCGCGAGGGGCGCGTCATCGTGGCCGGAGCGTTGGGTGCGGTGGGCGCCGAACCTCGATTGGGCTTGGCTCGGTTGAAAAAAGACGGGTCGTTGGACACCGAGTTCAAAATGGCTTCAGGATTTCGGGGGGGGATTTTTGAGCCCGCCTCGACCCGATCGGCGGTGATCTCCGATGCCGGGTTGCAACCCGACGGCGGCTTGATCGTGTCCGGTCACTTCGCGACGGCCGCCGGATCCGTCCGGCTCGGTCTGGCCCGATTTTTGACGGACAGCCGTCCTTTCGAACGCAAGAGTGGAGGCGGCGCTTCGGGAAGCAGGCCGCAACTTCTTTCGCCCGGGCGCTTGCCCGACGGCACTTTTACGTTTTTGGTCGCGGGGGAGCCGGGAAAGAGCTATCGAGTGGAGGTATCGGGAGATCTTGTAGGCTGGGGCTCGCTGGGCGTGGTCGCGGGCGCGGCACAGCCGGTCCTGTTTCGCGATCCACTCGGAGCTTCCGCCGCGATGCGATATTATCGAGCCGTGGTGTTGCCATGAACCCCGGGTTGGTCCGGAGGTTTCATGCTGGGTCCGGGATGAGGAAACTCCGGCCCAGGCGAGTGTGAAATAGGGGGTTTAGTGCAGCAGCCAGAAGCAGACGATCGCGATCCCGGTGGGAAACAAGGCGCCGAGAAGAAGGCCCAGCGGGCTGATACCCTCATCGGCGAACACTTTGGCCGATTGCAGAATGCCGACGCCCGCTGGATTGGGAGCATTGGCGATCACCGTCAAACCTCCGCCGGTTACGGCACCCGCCACGAGCGCGTACTTCAATTCATCGGAAATGCCTTCCACGAGAGCGCCTAGATATGTGAGCGCGGCGTTGTCGGTGATGGCCGTCAGCGCCGTGGCTCCATAGAAAAGAGCCGATCCGCTTAGATTCTGAATCAGGGGTTTCAGCCAGTAGGCTTGCAGTGTGCCCAGCGTCACCAGTCCGGCCAGGAAGAATCCCACGAGCAAGCCTTCCCTTAATTTCAGTTCCTCCTGATATTCCTTGGTGGCCGTGACCACGCCGAGGAAAAGCACGAAGACGCCAAAAAACACATCGGGGTGGTGGGCAAGCGCGACCACCATCGCCATGAATGCGACGTGAGTCGCCGTCAGCCAGTGCGGGAGGCCGGGTCCCGAATCCAGCTTCAGCGGCAGAGCGCAGAGTTCCCGTCGGAACACCCACGCCGTCACCACCGTGCTGACCAAGCATGCGATCGCGGCTCTCCACCCAAAATGAGTCATCATGAAGGCGGTGTCCCACTTCCATTTGGATGCCACCATGAGGACAGGGGGCGCGGCATACGCAGTCAGCACGCCGCCGATGGAAACATTCACAAACAGGAGGCCCAAGGTCGCATAGGCAAGCCGAGGCGAAATACCCGCATCGAAATATCTCCGCTTGAGCACCAGGGCCAGCAAGGTCATTGCCGCAGGTTCCGTGATGAACGATCCCAGCAGCGGACCTAAGAACAAAGCCGCGGTGTAGAAAGACAACCCGGCGGGAAAGGGCAGCAGCCGGGCCACGGCCTGAATGAACACTTCGGCGAGACGAACGATCGGGCGCGTGGCGGCCACCACCATCACCACCATCACGAACTTCGCCTCGGTGAAGTTCAAGCCTTCGATGTAAGCGATGGCATCCTGAAAAGACCCCCGCAAGGCAGAGATCCCGAGGAAAAGCGCAGCTCCCCAAAGTCCGAACACCACCTCTGTTTCCGCGAGGAAATGCAGCACGTTTTCCGGAATGGAGCCAGGAGGGTATCGATGCGCCCAATGCGCGAACCGTTTCACCGCAAAGGTATGCAGCACCGCCAGGGCAAAGAAGATTGTGGCCAGAGTTTCCATCGCGCTGCCGTGTGTAACTGAACGAGGTTGGCGCGTCGAGCCAAGGTGGCGCCGATTACTTGTAATCCTGCCGAACCAGAATGACGCCTTCCTCCCGGCCCTCCAGTTGGGCACGCACGGATTGCTCGCGGGCTGCAAAGAACCGCTTCACCTGATAGACGGGATGGTTTTGATCCATGGGATTGCCATCGCGCGGCCCCTCATTCCATTCACCCGAGACCGCTTGATTGAATTTTGCCAGCCGCTCAGAAGACTCCTCCCCCACGAAGGGACGAATCGCGGCCGCCAGTCCATCCAGGCGGCGACTCAGTCTTTGCGAATTGAATTGGGAGTCCAACAGCCGCCGGAGCTCCTCCCGATAGGTTTTCTTGAACGATCCGACGGCGAACACGCGATCGAGAAACCGATTCGGAGCAATCCAGGGCTTGTCGATGCTCGATCGCTCTCTTTTTTCCGCCGTGCCAATGAAGGGGAATTCACCCCAGGCATGGTCCAAGTCCCAGGGAATCCAGCCGAACCGGTGCGTGACTGGATCGAGATAAAGCAGGAAGTTCTGCCCATTGGAGAGGAGTCCGTCGTAGTTCGCGAGCAATGTTTCACACGCCATGAAGGTGGCGAATTGCTTGAGATCGACGAAGTCGGCAATCTGGGTGGAGAAGTCCTGGTCCTGGGCATGAGTCACCAGCTTAGCAAGGTCCATCACCCGTTTCTTGGCGCTCTCCTGGATCTCGGTTTTGGGATCGTAAATGCCTTCGTACGCCGCCCAGTCGTTGCCGAGGTCCTTGAACAATTCCATCGTGACGGGTTTGAACAGTGTGTACCCGTCGCGCCCGAAACGTTCCCTGGCCCATTGACCGTCCGGATTTTCCACCATCACGTACAGGCCGAGCAGGCGGCGCTGGAATCGGCCCTCGATCGAGATCAGCAACCTCGCGAACGCCGTTCTGGGCGCGGCCACGCCAGCCTCGCGGAAGAACTCGTAGCCCAAGGCGTCGCTCAGGGAGGAACGATCTGCCAGGAGATTGCCGAAGTTGAAGATGGCGCGGCCCGCCATGGCTCTTCCCGGCTCACCCCGGTCCAGTTGAACCTTGAACGGACGTTTGTAACTTCCTATTCCGGCCAGGAAAGTGCCGTTGCCTTTGAAGCGAATGGCCGCGTTCGTGAACCGCTCTCCGGCGAAGTCAAAGGTTCCCGTAGACCAAGGCAGATCGATCCCGAGCACCCCGGCCAAACCGTTGCGGCTCGCCTTCGGATTCCGAAGCACGATGGTGCCGTCCGGTTGCATGAAGTTCGGGATGGGAGGGACTTTTTGCGGCTTCATCGTTTCCCATTGTCTCCCTGTGAACGCCAATTCCACCGGCCAGACTTCGGAGGCGCTGAAGAGACGCTCGGGGAGCAACGGAGAATCCCCCCTGGAAGCCAGTTTCCGGCTGTCTTCTTCGCTGAGGCGGGGTTCCCCGGGCTCTTGTCCAGGCTTGTCCATGCCCCGGATCATGAAAGTGCTGAACACCCACATTTGCACGCGGGGAATCTTGAAGAGCAAATAGGCCGACACGACCAGAGTGGCCATGCCGAACACGGCCGTCAGGACCGAAAGCAGGAGCCAACGCTTCCAACCCGACTGGGGAAACCATCGCGGTAACAACGCCATAAAGCGCATCGTGAAACCCGTCCCGGATCGGTGCAAGGGACAAATGGAGCGGGAGGAGTTCTCCGCGGCGGATGGGCGCGAGCGGAAGCGCCGTGAACGGCGCGCCCCGACAACTTGCGGATGCTCCGGAGCCCATTCGGCGGTCAAATTGGCGCTTCCGCAAGTTCTGGAAATAGGATTGAATCCGGCCAGTCATCCAGCCTTCCATGAAGTTCGAGCGGCCCCCAAACCCATCGGTCATTGCCCCTGCCAGGCCGGGGAGCAGATCGCCCGGATCCGCTGGCTGGGTGAGGGCGTGGGCAGTCTGGTGGCTGCTGTTCGTTTTGGGTGGGCAGGCCTCGGAGCGCCCTGGTGACAACCCGGGAATGGACGAGAAGCTTCGACATTGGGCCTACCAACCCGTCCAGCGCACGGTTCCACCAAAGCCTTCGAACCCGGAGTGGGTTCAGTCTCCGGTGGATGCCTTCATTCTCAAAGAACTCGATGCGCAGGGACTGCGACCCGCGACTGCCGCCGGGAAAAGAATTCTTTTGCGGCGCGCGACCTTCGACCTGACGGGCTTGCCTCCGACCCCCGCGGAGATGGAAGCCTTCCTGGGCGACCCCAGGCCGGGTGCCTTTGCCCGGGTCGTGGACCGCCTGCTTGATTCCCCGCGTTACGGGGAACGCTGGGGGCGGCACTGGCTCGACGTGGCGCGGTACGCGGATTCGAATGGACTGGATGAGAACGTGGCTTTCGGCAACGCGTGGCGTTACCGGGATTACGTCATCAACGCATTCAATCGCGACAAGCCCTATTCCCTTTTCCTCGCGGAACAACTGGCGGGGGATCTCTTGCCCAATGCCGCCGATGAATCCCTCCTTTTCGAAAGGCGAACCGCGTTGGGGTTTCTCTCTCTCGGACCCAAGCTGTTGGCTGAACCGGACAAGGTGAAGCTGGAGATGGACATGATCGACGAGCAGATCGACACCCTGGGCCGCGTCTTTTTGGGCGCCACCTTGGGATGTGCACGATGCCACGATCACAAGTTCGATCCGGTCGGAACGGACGAATACTACGCCCTGGCGGCGATCTTCAAGAGCACGCGCACCATGGACGATCTGAAGACCATCGCCCAATGGCATGAGCCTGTCCTTGCTCGACCGGAGCATTTCAAGGTCAAGGAAGCGCACGAACACCGCCTTGCGGCTCATCGCATCGCGCTGACGAATACTTTGAATGAAGCCGTCGCTCGCTGGAAATCGGAACATCGAGGCGAAACGCCGTCCAAGGATTTCGAGAAGCAGTTGCCCAGGGAGGCCCAGCATCGGATCCAAGAATTGCGCGAGGCGTTGAAGCGGTTGGAGGAACTTTCACCGGAGCTGCCCTCCACCATGGGCGTGACCGAGCAAACCAACATCCTGCAGCAACTGGCGGTTCACGTTCGCGGCAGCCACTTGCAATTGGGAGCCCCCGTGGCGCGCACGGTACCGAAAGCCATGACCGCCGCCCCGGCCCCCGCTTTTTCAGGCCAATCCAGTGGCAGGCTGGAATTGGCGCGGTGGATGACGGATGCTCGCCACCCCTTGACCGCGCGGGTCATGGCCAATCGAGTCTGGCAAGGTCATTTCGGACGCGGCTTGGTGGAAAGCCCGGACAATTTCGGATTGCTGGGGCATCGACCCTCCCATCCCGAACTCTTGGATTGGCTGGCGGTCCGCCTGATCGATTCAGGGTGGAGCCTGAAATCGATGCATCGATTGCTGATGCTCTCCTCGACTTACCAAATGGCATCAAGTTCGGGACGAGATCGCGATGAGGATCCCGATCCGCGCTGGCTCAGTTCTTTTCCCCGGCGCCGATTGGAGGCGGAAGCGATCAGGGATGCGGTGTTGGCGGTTTCAGGAGGGCTGGATCTGAGCATGGGAGGGAAGACGCTGCCCCTGAAGAATCGCGAGTTTGTGTTCAACCACACTTCGCGTGACCAAACGCGTTATGACAGTCCCCGCCGCTCGATCTATCTTCCGGTCATTCGAAATCACCTCTACGACCTCTTTCAACAGTTTGATTTTCCGGACCCCGCGGTGCCCAGCGGCCAGCGCGCTTCCACCGTCATCACCCCGCAAGCCCTCTGGATGATGAACAGCGATTTGGTCGGCCAGGCGGCGGCACGGTTTGCCCTCCGGCTCCTGGACGCTCGCGACCTGGACGACGAAGGCCGCATTCATGAAGCCTACCGTCTGGCCTTCGGACGGCAGGCCACCTCCCAAGAAATTTCACGCGATCGGAAGTTCCTTTCCGGATATGCCTCCATGGAACCGGTCCGACCGCAAGCAATCCGCAGGGATGCGTGGGCAGCTCTTTGCCAGGCGCTGCTCTCCTCGAACGAGTTTTTGTATCTGGATTGAGGGACCGATCATGGTGAATTTCCCCTTATCGAACAGCGCGAGGTTGTGGTCCCGCCGTCGTATGTTGCAGCGGACTTCGGCGGGTTTCGGCTGGCTGGCGGCCTCCACCTTGCTGGCGGCGGAGGTCGATCCGGTTTCCGCCTCCTCCCCATTGCGTGCCCGAGCCCCCCATTTTTCAGCGCGGGCCAAGCGGGTGATCTTCCTGTTCATGAAGGGAGGCCCTTCGCATCTCGACACCTTCGATCCGAAGCCGCTGCTGGACCGCGACGACGGCAAGCCTTTTCCGGGTCAGAAGCCTCGTGTGACGTTCGCCGCGACGGGGTCATTGCTGAAATCGCCCTGGACCTTTCAACGCCACGGCCGGAGCGGGCTGCCTGTCAGCGAGTTGTTTCCCCATGTGGCCACCTGCGTCGATGAACTCTGCGTCGTGCGTTCCGTTCATGGAACGAACCCCGCGCATGGCGGCGCGTTGCTGAAGTTGCATACCGGCAGCGACAACTTCATTCGTCCCAGCCTGGGCTCGTGGATCACCTACGGCCTGGGCACGGAGAATCAGAACTTGCCTGGATTCATTACCATCTGCCCGACCTTCGCTCATGGTGGCGTGAACAATTGGGGGGCTGCTTTCCTGCCCGCCGCTTGCCAGGGCACTCCGCTGGGCAACGCCACCGTTCCGGCCGGAGAGGCCGCCGTCCGCCATATTCGCAATGCCCGAATGAGCCGGCCGCAGCAACGAATGCAGCTCGATCTGCTCGGGCAAATGAATCGATCGCACCTGGACCAGACCGGACCCGACCCGGCCTTGGAAGGTCGGCTGCAAAGTTTCGAACTCGCGTTTCGCATGCAATCGTCCATGCCCGAGGCCCAGGATTTCGCTGGCGAATCTGAAGCCACCCGGAAGCTTTACGGCTTGGACGATCCCGTGACGGAGAACTTTGGAAAACAATGCTTGCTGGCGCGCCGATTCGCCGAACGCGGTGTCCGCTTCATCCAGGTGACGCATAGCGATGGTGACGTCCAGTGGGATCAGCACGGTCACTTGCGCCGGGGCCATGCCAAGAACGCGGCCGAAGTGGACAAACCCATTGCCGGCCTCCTCAAGGACCTGAAGAGCCGCGGCTTGCTCGCAGACACTTTGGTCTTATGGGGCGGCGAATTCGGACGCACTCCGGCCGCGGAAGGCGGTCGGGACGGCAGGGACCACAACCCCGAAGGTTTTACGATGTGGCTGGCGGGCGGTGGTGTCAAAGCGGGGACCGCCTACGGGGCCACCGACGATTACGGATGGTTCGCCGTGGAGAACAAGGTTCACATCCACGATTTGCATGCCACGCTGCTCGCGTTGCTCGGGCTGGATCATGAACGACTCACCTACCGACACGCGGGACGCGATTTCCGTCTGACGGACGTCAGCGGTCATGTTGCCCGAGGGATCTTCGCCTGATTGGACGGCGCCACGGTCAAGGCGGGACGCCCTGGTTTGAACCTGGAAACGGCTTTACTCGGGATTGGGTTTGGGGGATGCAGGCTGGTTTTTGGGGACGCTATCAGGAAGGAGCTGGCGGAGGGTGCGAAAAGGGTTGAGCGGCAACGTGAGGAACCTGGGAATGTAAAGCGGTTCCGTTTTCGGTTGTCCGAGCGAACCGGTGACGCGGTATTCGAATAGCTTGGCGAAGGGAAGAAACGCCAAAGTGACCACCCGGCCCACGCCGCCCGCTTCCCCGAGCAATTCCGCCATGGCGGTCGCCTGGACTTGGCCGTCGAAATCCACGTCTCCCTTGTAAAGAATGTTGAACGTGCTGGCTCGCAGTTCCAAATCTTCGGTGTGCACTTTGCGATGCGCAAAAGTGCAATTCGCTTTGCCGGAGCCAATGGATGCCTGCCCGGCACCGGGAACCAATCCATTCAAGATCGGTGTAAAAAAGCCAAAGAGTGGAATGCCCCAAAGATAGCCTTGGCGCAACTCGACCTGGCCGCGCCCGGTCCAGGTGTTTTGATCCGTCGTGATCCCGGAATCCACGTTCAAAGTGCCATCGAAAAGTCCGGAGAGCTTGTTCGTCGCGTGAGCGAGTTCGGTGGCCACGGCGTGAAGCGAGGCGTTGGTGAATCGAGCCTGGAGGTTAAATTCTGCACCCTGGGTTGGCAGGACTTTGAACAGGGCGTCCCCGGCCAGGGAACCTTGAGCAAAGGAAGCTCTGACCCCTTTGAGGATGACATCGTTGCCTTTCCAATGAACCCGTCCGGAAATCTCCGGACAATGCATGCGCCACCAAGTGAATCGTTCCCCCTCGACGTCGAATACCAAATCCGTCAATTGCCGGTCCCTGACCGCATAAACACCTTCCGCGCGGACCTTCGGCGGGGTGTCAAAACGGTAAGGTTGCAAGGCTTCGGGAACGCCCTTGCCCAATGCCGGAGAGGAAAGCATGGGATCCAGCCGCCCTTGTCCGCCTTCGATGTGCACCATTTGGGTGTTCACGTCGAAAGTGACGAGCGAACCCGACGCGCTTTCTCCCGCGACGCGTTGCACGTGGGGTTTCACAAAACGGACCAACTCATTTGTCCACTGCAACCGCGTTTCCACCTGCTCGAAGTTGACACCGCGTATCACCATGTTCGAAGCCGCAACCCGAACGTCCACCGCCGAACGGGTCAAGTCTTGCCAGCGGCCCCAGATGGATCCCTCCAGCGCCAGGGGTCCGTTCCATTGAACGAGCTCAAACACGCGTTTTTGATCCGGCGCCAAGAGCGGAGCGGCCAAGGTGGGCGGCAAACTGCTTCGCACCTTCCACTCATAATCCTTGGTCAGCATGTGGCCTTGGTAGGCGAGGGTGGCGGATCCTTCCGGTCGTTCGACCTGGATCAGCGGGATGTTCCATTGGGCATTGGAGAGTCCGATCTCCGCGAACCCCCGGTCCACCGAGATGCCGCGAAACGCGGCATTGGTTCCCGCCGCGCGGGCCTGAACGGAAAGCGTGGGAAGCACCTCGGTTTTCCATTCGGGACGCGCATTGGTCCAGGCGGGCAGCACCACGCTCATTTCCCCTTGAACGAACGGAGGGACTTGCCAGGAAAACTGGCCGATCCAACGGCGCGAATTCTCGGTCAACAGTGGCGCGATCTGATGAAGATCAAAACTCGATTGGGCGCGTGCCGTGAGACGGCGGTGCCTGGGTTCCAGTTCCAGTGAAGCCTCGACGCTTCCCTCCCGCATGCCCGCCTCCAGACGCTTGACGCTCAAGCGTTCTCCGTCCCACTCCAATTCGGCCCGGCCTCGATCGACGGTCAGTTGAGTCTGTTGAATGCGATCCCAATCCAGCTCGGCTCCCAATTTCCAGGATCGCAATGCGTCCCAATAGGCCAGCTCAGAGTTCGGTTCTCTTCGCGACATCGCACCGTCGCCGTTCAACGCGAGGGTTGCGCCTCGCATGAAACCCCAAGGCCCCCAAACTCCCTCCACCGAGACGCTGGCTCTGGCCTTCAGGGGCGACCTCAACTCGATTCCGTGTTCGCCTTCCAGCCGAGTCCATAATTCAACCCCAGTATGACCCCGGGAGGAAAGGGTGGCCGCGCGGAATTCCGCCTGGCTCCGCATCTCCCACGGTCCGCGCCGCACGATGACGGATTCGCCAGATCCCGTGGCATCTTCCACTATGGCGCTCGCGGTGTGCATTTCGGCAACATCGACACTCCATTGGAGACGGTCGATGGCGCCGGGTCGTGCCCCCGGGGGAGCTGTCAGGATCACATGGGCGCCTTCGAGGCGTGCTTCGGGCGCCTGCCAACGCCCCACCTCCAGTTCCAACCGATGGGGAGGCGAATCGTGTCCTGTGGACACATAGGGCCTCCAGGTCCCGCGCAGCATCAGCTCATTCCATTCATGGCGGGCGTAAACTCCCGCGGAGGATTTCAGGGTGATCCGGCCGGCCAGGGTTTCGGGATTCGCGAAGTCGCCTTCGATCACGATTTGGACTGCGGGAGTCTCGGCGAACGTCGCCTGTTCGGCGATGGATTGCACTTGCTCCAGCCAGCGTGGAGGCCCGGAGGCCGAACCGGGCTTTGGCGCAGCGGACTTGGGTTGCAAGACGGTGGCGACGTTCGTCAGTGCCGCCTGGATCTCGAATTTGATCCCAAGCGCGTTGGCTTCGAGTTGGTCGATCTGCCAGACGTCCCCGGGCAAGAAACGCAGGCTGGCCACCACATTGCTCAGGCTGAGGACGCGCAAAGGAGAGCCCGGAGGGGAGAGGGGCCAATCCACTTTGCCCATTCTTAAAGCCGCACCCTCGATGAAGAAGCGGCCTCGACCCAGGGACGCGGGCTCGATCCTGATCTCGAGCCGGTCAAATCCGATGCGAGGGGCCTGCTCTTGTCGCAAGGACCGGGCGTAAACCTTTTCGGCGATGACCGTCCCGGTCATGCCCAGCCGCAACTTGTCAAAGGTGAGCCGGATGCCCCGCGATTCCATTTCGCGTGTGATCACTTTCCCGACCGAATCCGGAAGGCCGGACTGGTTGAGAAAAATCACGGTGAAGAGCAGCACGAAACAAAGGAAAAACAGCCAAATGCGGCACCAGCGAAACACGCGGCGAAAGCCGGGCCAATACCGTCGATCCCGGTTTTCACTCATGGTTTCGTTCCGGGACCGTTCGATCCCGCACCCAAGAGTTTCAGATCTCGAAGGATCTGTTCGTAAAGATCGTAAAATGAATTCGGAATCCCGAAGGCTCTCGCTTCCCCCTCCAGCATCGTGGTCGCAAACGGAGTGTTCCACGGCGAGAGATGCCCGAAGTTGAGCGTGTGAGATTGCGTTTTGTCTCCCAGGCGAACTTCCACCGTCAGTTGGTGCGCGACCTCGGCAAACCCCAGGCGATTCCTGACTTCGTTGCCCCCGGGAATCCAAGTCAAGGCTTGGAGATTGCCCAGCCGGAACAAGCACTCCTCCCAGAGCGGGGCGACCACTTGGGCGTTGGCCGGCCAGGCCGCCCAGTTCCCATCCGGTCCGCGAGAAATTCTCCGCTGCTGGCCCTGGTAGGAAATCGTCGCCTGGATCACCGCGTTGGTGGCGAACTTCCAGAGCGACCGATCCCGAAGTTCATAGGCCCATTGCGGGAGTTGGTTGGCGTCGCTCTGGCGAATCGAATAAAGGGAAGGCTCGTCGGTGCGCCGGGCAAATCGGCCGGAGACTTGGTTCGTCACGCCGAGTTGAATCTGCGCCAGCGTCGTGGAGCCGCCGTTTCCCCTCACGGTGTACTGAACATGGTTCGATCCAAGTCCAAATTGCCCAAAGTCCCCCACGACTTCCTGGACGAATTCCGTCACTTCCAACGTCGCGAGGGTGTCAAGGGCGGCACGGATCAAGATCGGATCGCCCGGGAATGAGGTCGAGCCTTCCACCGTCCAGGACCCTTGGGGGCCCCTTCGCGCCGAAAAAGTTTCGGCCGAACGCACCTCCAATGCGGTGGCGCCCCCTGCGTCAAACGGGCTCAGGCGAGTTTCCCTGAAGCGCGTGTGCGGCGGACGAAACTGGTCCGCCAGTTCTCTCGGCACGAGGACGACATTGGTTCCCCCGGCGGCGCTGGCGAAAACCAGGTCGGGCCGGTTCGTGGGAGAGCCGCCAAAACGCAAGCCTCCCAAGGCATTGGTGCCTTGCGCGAAGATCAAATCCAACGGCAACGGTTGTTGATTCGGGGATTCCAAGTCGATGGACGTCATGCCGTGGGTGAACCCGGCCACGCGCGAATCCGCCATCAACTGAACCAAGGCATCCACCCGCAACGAGTTTGCCCGCGCCACGAAAGGTTTGCTCAATCGCCAAGTCCGGTTCGTCGGATCCCGTTGCAATTCGTAAAACGAACCTTCAGATCGCGCCTCGATCCGATCCAGACGGTTTCGATCGAAGGACACCAGGCTGCGATCTTTCCATTCATCCGCGTGACCGGGCATCCATTTCCGCAGCGCGCTGTCCACGACCGCCACGCTGTCCGAGCCCACCTGTTGCACATACAGGCGTTGCCCCAGAGGCGAAGCCCCACCCAGGCGCCACTCCACGCGCCGATCTCCCTCGAACAACGCGAGGCGGATGGGGGGCTGTTCGAGGCCAAACGCCGCCAATCCCCCCGGTTTGGTGATGATCTCGCGGGCGGGAATGGAGGTGAGAATGTCCAGTTGCGACAACCGCTCAAGGAGCGTGTTGATCGTCTCCGACTGGGCCGGATAGCGGTCCGGCAACATCATCCACCAGGCTCCGTTCGTTCCGCGTTCCACCCGAATGAGTGCGTTGGTTGGAAACGTGACTTCCAACGCGGTCACGGCGCCAGGCTGCACTCGGAGAAGCCGAGCCCGGTCCGGGCTCGCACCCGGGTCAAGAGAGGGCGAGCCTCGTTCGAAAAAGAAAATGTACGCGAAGAGTCCGAGGGCGGCGGCCACCAACCATCGTGTGGAACGAGTGTTCATGCCTCGACAACCCGGGTTATTTTCGACGGCGAAACCAAACCAGCACGCCCGGCAACAAGCAGGCTCCGGGGACACCGGCCAGCAGCGACCAGCGCAACCAGAAGGATTTTTCCTGGCTGAGGGCGAGTTGATACTCCTTGAACGGACGCGGTTCGATCCCCCCCAGAAGCTCGGATCGATCCAAAAGCCAGTTCAAGACCAAACCCGCGAAGTCCCGGTTCGCCACGCTGTCGATGGTTCGATTCGCGAAAATCGAAGGATCCCCAATCACCACAAGCCGCGTGGAGCCATGGCCGTCGGAGATGCCCTGGATGGCCCCCCGCTCGACGGCCACCGCGAGCGACACCGTCCCGGTGCGGTCCTTGGCAGGATGGATCCGCACCTTTTCAGCGCTGATATCGGAAGCGGTCACCGCTTTGGGACCGGTCAATAAGAGTTCCGTGACTTGAGGCGCGTCCGCCCCGCTCGGCTTGTTTTCCACGGGTCGGACCGGCCGCGGCAGCGCGAAGTAGAGCTGTGCATCCGTCATGGCCCGGGCGATCGGATGGCTGCCGAATCGGGTGACCAACAAGTCCTGTCCGGACACGGATTCCTCGCGATCATAAACCAAACTCCCGCCCACCTGGACTCCCCAGGCCGCGAGCACGCGGTCAAGCTGGCCGACGCCCGGTTTTCCGTACAAGAGCGGCTCGATGCCGAACAACATCAGCGCCTTGCCCCCCCGGTTCAAGTAGCGCTCCACTTTGGCCGCCTCGTCCGGTTGAAACGGGTCGAGCGGACCGGCGATGATCAACAACCTGCAATCCGGCGGCACCTCCTGAGCCCCGCGCAATGAAAGCGTTTCAAAATCGATCGACCGGGAAGTCAAGATTCCCGCAAACTGAGAATAACCCTTGGCCCGTTCATTGTTGTCCGGACTGAACTCGCGATGGCCGGTGACGAAATAAGCCTTGTCCGCGCGCGGCTCCAGCACCGCGTAAATCGCGGAGCTAAACTGCAGTTCGCCTTTGAAGGACTTTCGCTTGATGGCGTTCGTGGCCCCCGCCATGGCGGATCGCACCGCCGTGTCCAAATCATAATCCACCAACTCGCGTTCGAAAACGGGTTTCACCCGCTGTTGGTGGCTGAACAGCACCAGGTTCTTTCCTTCCGCCTCCGCGATTTTGTGGCGCGCGAGGGCCAGTTGCGCCGCGCCGGGAGCCCGCGTCGGATCGATGCGGTGGACTTTGATGCGGGGACTCGCGTTCTCGTAAGCATCGAGCAAGCCCGTCACCGCTCCGTAGAGGGTGGCGGATTCGGCGGGGTCGATCAGAATGGT
The DNA here is from genome assembly GCA_016871495.1 of Verrucomicrobiota bacterium. Classification (NCBI taxonomy): domain Bacteria; kingdom Pseudomonadati; phylum Verrucomicrobiota; species Verrucomicrobiota bacterium. The sequence continues at coordinate 15,822 of VHDF01000027.1, forward strand.
CACTTCGACGTCGTTGGTCACCGAGCGCAGCAGCCCGAGCGTCATCGCCGACAGTTGGAACCGCGGGTCGCCCGTGAGGTCCCAGCGGCGAAAATGTCGGGCCGAGAGGTAATTGGCCATCACCACGATGGCGAGCAAGGCGGCGGCGCCCAAAGCCACGTTCAGTCCGATGCCCCATTCACGCCCGGGACGAAAACTTGCTTCTGATGGCGGCTCCTGCATGGGTTACTTCCAGCGCCGGCTTTCCACGGCTTTCACCGCCATAAACAAGAACCAGACCGCCGTACTGATGTAAAACACCACATGGCGGGTGTCCACCGTGCCCCGCACAAAATCCTGCATGTGTTCGATCATGGAAACATGGTCAAAGAACCGCGCCCACCGGCCGGATCGCGCCGGGGCGGTCAGGGCAAAAAAGCTCGCCACGAAAAAGACCGATCCCATCGCAAACGCTGCCATCGCCGCGATGATTTGATTCCGGGTCATCGCCGAGGCGAAAATGCCGATCGAGATATAGAGGCAGCCCACCAGGAAAATCCCGAGAAACGCCGTGGTGGTCGCCATCGCCGGCAACAAGGAGGGTTCCTGCGTAAAGTAACGCACCAAAACCAGGCAGACCACCAGCGGAGCCCACAGGATCAGGTAGAAAATCATAGCACCCGTGAACTTGGCCAGCACCACCTGCGCATCACGCACCGGGGTGGTCATGAGCGTCTCAAAGGTGCCGGTGGATCGCTCGAGCGCGAAGGAACGCATGGTGATGGCCGGGCTCGCCACCAGAATAACCAGCCAAAAAAACATGGTGCGATAAAAGAGTTCTGTCAGCGGTTCATCGCTCGAGGACCCGTTCATCGCGGCGGTCATCTGGCTAAAGCTCAGCCCCAGCATCAAGGCCACGACCGTCAGCACGACGTAGCCGCTGAATGAGAAAAAATAAGAGCCCAACTCCCGGCGGACCAGCGTCAGAAACACTTGCATCAGGGCGCCTCCTCCTCCCGGTCTCCCCGAGTCACCCGCACGAAAACGTCTTCCAAAGACCGGCGGCCCCGCCGGAGCTCCCGCAACTTCCAACCACGCTCCACCGCCAGATCGAACAATCGAGGACGCGCGTCATCACCCTCCCGCACCGATACCGCGCAGCGGAAATAATCCCCTTCGGCAGGCGACACATCCACGCGAACCACATCCCGCACTTCTTCCAGAGCCTCCCGAAGTTCCGCCGCGGGTGCTCGCACCTCGGCGATCACCGGCCCGGCGTCCTCCGGTCCTCGCTTCAGGTTTTCCAAGGTTTCCGACATCCGAATGGAGCCCTGATGCAAAATCAGCACGCGGGTACAGGTCATTTCCACTTCCGGAAGGATGTGGGTCGAAATCAGCACCGTTCGTTCCTTCCCAAGGTCCTTGATCAATTGACGCACGGCGCGGATCTGATGGGGGTCGAGTCCGATGGTCGGTTCGTCCAGGATGATGAGCTCGGGCTCGTGGACCAGCGCGTCCGCCAGCCCCACTCGCTGGCGAAAGCCCTTCGAAAGCTGGCCAATAATCTTGTGACCCACGTCCTTCAATCCGCACTGCTCCAGCACTGCGCTCACCCTCTCACGCGAACGGGCAAAACCGAGCCCTTTCAAACGCGCGCGGAACTTCAAATACTCTCGGACCCGCATGTCCACGGGCAAGGGATTGTTCTCCGGCATGTAACCGATGCGCCGGCGGACTTCCTCCGACTCTCGAAACACATCATAGCCCGCGACTGTGGCCGTGCCGGAGGACGCCGGCATGAAACAGGCAAGGATGCGCATGGTGGTGCTCTTGCCCGCTCCATTCTGCCCCAGCAAGCCCACCACTTCCCGCCGGCCCACGGAAAAAGTCAGCCCAGCGACCGCCGTGTGTCCGGCGTATCGCTTGACCAAGTCTTTTACCGCGATGATGGGCGTTTCATCCATGGGATTCGCGAGTCGCGATCAATCTATTCGGAAGACTGCGTCGAGGGCATCAAAAAGTCATCGCAACCGCAATCGACCCTCCTGCCGCTCGAACCCGGCTACCACCCCGCGTCTCCACGGAACTCCCACGATCACCGACACCCGATCCCCGGCTTTGCGCCCCGCAAGCCAGCGAGCGGTCTCCACGACATCGTGCGTCGCAAACCCCTCGATCTCCAAGAGGATCATCTGCGGACTCAGCCCGGCCAGGGAAGCCGGTCCTCCCCGCTCTACAGTGCTCAGCAGCAGACCGCGCAAAGGGAGCCCCGCTTGAGCGCCATCCCAAGCCTTCACCCCCGCGCCCAATCGCTGACGAATCATTTCCTCGTTGAAAATCTCCCGCTCCGGAATGCCCGTGACGGCAATTCGCTTCCGCCCCTCGCCTCGCTGCACAACCAAGACCGCCGCTTTCCGTTCCGGCGTGGACACCAGGGCACGGTTAAAATCGAACCAACTCCGGACGCTCTCCTCATTGACGGAAAGAATCGGATCGCCCTCCCTCAAGCCCGCCTTTTCGGCGGGACTTCCCGGTTCGACCCTCGCAATCCGCGGGTTCGCTCCGGTCGTCTTGACGCGCAATCCGTAATAGAGGCCCTTCATCACCTCCGGCGTGAAAATTTCCCCCAAGGATTCCGCGACGCGTTTCGCCGGGATCGCAAACCCGATGCCCTGCCCGACCTTCAAGACCGCCACATTGATGCCAATCATCTCGCCGTTTAAATTAACCAGGGGGCCGCCGCTGTTTCCGGGGTTGATCGCGGCGTCCGTCTGCAGCCAGTCCGCGATTTCCAACCGCTCCCCCTCGGCATTTGGACCGGCTCGGCGGCTCTTCGAGCTCAAGATCCCTCGGCTGACCGATCCGCCGAGTCCAAACGGATTGCCCATGGCCAGAACGGTTTCTCCGAGCAACAGGTCGTCATCGGCGCCAAACCGCGCGGCTGGAAACTTGCGCCCGGACGCCACCCTTAGTTTCAACAACGCGACGTCCGTCTTGCGGCTGCCCACCATGTTCTCCGCCTGAAAAATCTCTTCCCCGATCTGCACGAAGATTTCGTCGGCGCCCTCCACCACGTGCACATTGGTCACCACGTAACCGGCCTCGTCGATCACCACCCCTGAACCCGCGCTTTCTTCGGGGGGGAGATCCCGCGTAAACGGCGTCCAATTCTCTCTCCACCAATCATAGAACAATCCACGGCTGCGCACGCGCGTCTTGGTTCGAATGTTCACGACCGCGGGCATCACTTTCTCCACCGCCCGCACCACCGGATCTCTCCGGACATCCTCCCCGGACACGGCGGCCAGCAGGTTTGGATGGACCGGACCTGCCTCCCGCCCTGAGAGATAGAGGGCGCACCAGGCCACTGCGCAGACTTTCCACGCCTTCCAACCGCTCGCTCTCGTTCCATAACTCCACCCCTCGCCGCTCCGCCGGCCGAGGCTTGGCCGAAACCGGCGGGTGTCAATCACGCTGGTCTTCATCGTTGCTTGCTGCTCCATAGACGTTGCTGGCGGCGATAATGTTCGGACCCATGCCCTCGAATCAACGCCTGACCGCCTATGGCCCGGCGGAGACGTTCGCCACCTCTTCGTCGGAGCGCCCGCGGGCGGATGTCCGCCATGGGCTGACGCATCCCTCATTTGGCGTCAAGACCGCCCCCGGTGCTCCAGCACGCTTCCCCGGTAACTCGCGGATGGATCGGCTTTGTTCACTCTGGGTTTTCGGTCTTGGCGGGGAGGGCGACCTCGCTACACTACCGCGCATGACGCGATCCCTGCCGCTCCCGCTGCTGCTGATGCTTGTGGTCGTGAACCTCCTGCCGGCGGGTGCCGCCGAGCCCACACTGGCGTCCGGAGTCGTATTCCATGACAAGAACCGCAACGGCCTACGCGATCCGGGAGAGCCTGGCCTTTCCGGCGTGCGCGTCTCCAACCAGCGCGAAGTGACGCGCACCGACCCCAAGGGCCGGTGGACTCTTCCCGTTTCAAACGACACCACCTTCTTCGTGATCAAGCCCAGAGGCTGGATGACCCCGACGAACGCGCACCGGTTGCCCCAGTTTTACTACGTGCACAAACCCCAGGGTTCGCCTTCCGTCAAATACGGCGGCGTCAAACCCACCGGTCCGCTTCCGGCATCCATCGATTTCCCCCTGCACCCCCAGAAGGAACCTTCCCGCTTCCAGGCCTTGTTCTTCGGCGATACCCAGCCGCGTGATTTGAGGGAAGTGGAGTACATCGCTCACGACACGGTGGAGGAACTCGTCGGAACTTCCGCCCAATTCGGTGTAACCCTCGGGGACGTCGTTTTTGACGACTTATCCGTCATGGAACCCTTGAACGCGACGATCGCGCTCATCGGAGTGCCCTGGTGGAACGTGCTCGGCAACCACGACATGAATTACGATGTCTCGGATGATCGCGACTCGGACGAAACCTGGACTCGAATTTATGGACCCAATTATTACTCCTTCGACTACGGTCCGGTTCATTTCGTCGCCTTGGACAACGTGATTTGGGGCGGCGCCACGAATCTGGCCGGCACCGGCGGGTACACGGGCGGCATGACTGAAACGCAGCTCGAATGGCTGAAAAACGACCTCGATCTCACTTCGCCCAAACAGCTCGTGGTTTTGATGATGCATATCCCGCTGCCCGATCTCACGAACCGCACAGATCTTTACCGCCTCATCGAGCAACGGCCGTACTGCATCTCGATTTCGGGCCATACACACTGGCAGGAACACCGTTTCATCAAGCGCGCCGACGGCTGGCGAGGGCCCGAACCCCACCACCACATCATCACGGTCACCGTCTGTGGCAGTTGGTTTACCGGACAACCCGACGCCCTCGGGATTCCCCACACCACCATGCGCGACGGAGCGCCCAACGGATACGCCATTCTCAACTTCCGAGAAAACAAGGTGACGGTGGACTTCAAAGCGTCCCGCCAGCCCGCGGATTATCAGATGAACATCATGACTCCTGAGTCCGTGGCCCTCTCCGAGCTCGGGAGAACGGATGTTTACGTCAACGTTTTCAACGGATCGGAACGTTCCATCGTCGAGGCCCGCTGGAACGACCGGGGGCCCTGGCGAAGTCTTCACAAGGTCCTCGAAGAAGATCCCGCTTATGTCGCCGCAAGAAAACGTGAGCCCGAGAAGCCCAGCCTTCCCTACCGTCAGCTTTCCGCCCCCATGAAATCTCCCCATCTTTGGAAAAGCAGTTTGCCGCCCATTTCGACCCCGGGCACGCACGCCCTCCGCGTGCGCGCCACGGACGTCCACGGCAGATGGCACAAGAGTTCACGAGTCGTGACCCTGACCGCCCCGTGAAACGAGGCTTCTCCATCATTCACTCAACGCGGTTGGCCACCTGCGTCCTTCTGCTCGCCCGCGCTCTCGCACAAGCCGCAACCCCGCCGGAACGCCCTCAGACCATTCTTTCCAATGCGACCGTACGGGCGGTGTTCGACTTGGCGGGCGGATCCTTGAGCGAGTTTCGCCCGCACCGGTCACCGGTCAATCCTCTGGCGTGGAATCTGCCCCGGGATGAAAAGCCCCAGCCTATCGGCCATTTTCTATGCCTCGACCGCTGGGGTCCGCCCTCGGAGGAAGAAGGCCGGCGCGGCATGCCCTATCACGGAGAGGCCTCCACGGTTCTCTGGACCGTGGAAAGCTCAAGGCAAGATGCCGGCCTGCTCGAAGCGAAGATGTTTGCCCAACTCCCCCTGGCCGGCTTCAGAGTCGAGCGAACCGCCCGATTATCACCCGATGGCGCTGTCCTCTTCGTACGGGAGACCGTCCGCAATGAAAACCGGTTGGGACGAATGTACAACATGGTTCAGCATCCCACCGTTGCGGGGGAGTTTCTCGACGAAAGCACCCTGGTCGATTGCAATGGCCGTCGCGGTTTCGCTCAGGGCGGTGCCCTTCCCAATCCCGAGGAGCCTTCCTCGTATTGGCCGGTCGGTCTCAATCGCGACGGGAAACCCGAGGACCTTCGACGGCTTCAGGGGGATCCAAATCCCAATGTTGTCTCTTTTGTCCTGGACGGCGAATGGGGCTGGGTCACCGCCTGCCATCCCAAGCGAGGGATGCTTTTGGGCTACCTCTGGCGCTCCCGTGATTACCCCTGGGTCAGCTTGTGGAGGGATGCACGCGACGGCAAACCCGCCGCGCGCGGACTCGAGTTTGGGACCACCGGGCTCCATCAACCGTTCCCGGTCCTGGCCCAAAAACCGCGGATCTGGGAGCGCCCGACCTTCGCCTATCTGGATGCGGGAGCCTCGGCGGAGAGATCTTACGCCGTGTTTCTCGCGGACATCCCCGCCGATTTCCAAGGCGTCGAGAACGTCGTGTGGAACCATGAGCGGCTGGACATTGTGGAACGAACCTCCGCGTCCCCCCGGACCCTTACTCTGAACCTCAAGGGTGGTGGGTACTTTTAGCCTGTCTTTCGCAACTGGACGGTCTGGGGATGCGTAAGTGCCTGATTAACAAGGCCAGCGTTTCCAAAGTCTGGAACACAACCGGCCTTCAGCGAGCGGTCGGCAGCGAAACGAGTTCCTTGTTGCGCGTCATCGATGGCGGCGCCTGCTCCGGCAATTCCCACTTCAATTGCACCCAGTGCCTCCGATGAGACACCGGACGCATGCTCAGATCGTCCTTGAGGTTCAACCCGTCGCAATCGACGAAACGCCACTCCAACTCGTCCCCCCAAGAATCCCAACGGGATTCCGACTCGCAACCTTGGGCTGGACGACACAATCCCTTCGGGATTGAAGGCGGGATTGCGTGGCCGTGGGCATCGCCCATTCCGTGGCCCATGGAGAAAAAAGGCGACGAAGAACGAGGCCTATCCGTGATGGATTGGATCTGGTGAGTGATTCGAAAAGGTGTTATCGCCTGGACCTTGCGAAGTTTCACGAAGGGCTATTGCCGTTGTCAGCAAAAACACTCCGCCGGGCCGGGGTGCGGTGCATCCCGATGTTGCCGGTGATGCAGGTAGGGCGCGTCCGTCCCGGCGCGCCGCCGGAGCATGATGTTTTGCATCCCGTGGGCGGCGGGCTGGGACAGGCCCGCCCTACCAACAACATCGGGATACACGGGCCGGGGTGCGGAACGGTGGGTCACTTGAGCATCAAGTTAGTCGGGAGGAGAATCGATTCCCCCCCAAAGGGTCAGGCCGAGAGGAATCTCGAAAGATGCGCTCCAAGGCGTGCTGCCAATCGACGCGGGCAGCGAGTGGGAAAGCGCGTGCAGTTGTGACGAGTTGATCGCATGGTTGTCGCGGGCCCAATGTTCCTTGAGTCATCACAAAACCGTCGAACCTCGCCTCAGGAAACAAACTTCCAATCCCGCTATGTCGATCAAGAACCGCAGGTTGTCGAGCGATGCTCCAGGAGCCAGCGCGGGGGAATCCGGCATCGAACCGATCAATGTGATGCCATGGTTTATCAATTCACGGCTCGTGATGAAATCAGGGTAGTCATTCTCGCGCTATGAGAACCATGACCATGAAATCCGAATCAACCTCCCTCGCCAACGCATTGAACACCCAGAAGGTCCGGGTGATCCCGCTCGGCTTGAAAATGGCCTATACCGCCTTCATGGCGGTCTTGGTGCCGGTTTACTGGCACCAGTATGGACCGACCAATTTTCTCTATTTCTGCGACGTCGCGCTCTTCCTGACCTTGTTGGGGATCTGGACGGAAAGCCGGTTCCTCATTTCCCTGTCCGCCGTGGGCATCCTGCTTCCGCAGGCGCTTTGGTGCCTGGATTTCGCAGTGCAACTCACGGGCCATAAACTCACCGGCATGACCGCCTACATGTTCGATTCCCATCGGTCCCTCTTTCTTCGAGGCCTCTCCCTTTTCCACGGCTGGCTGCCCTTTCTTCTCCTCTACCTCGTGAAGAGACTCGGTTACGACAACAGAGCGCTGGCAGGATGGACCGCGACGGCATGGTTGCTTTGCCTGGTGGCGTTCTTCTTCCTTCCTCCGGCCGGCGCGGTGCTGCCGGATCCCAAGATTCCGGTGAACGTGAACTATGTCTTCGGCTTGGATGACGCGCAGAAGCAGACCTGGCTCCCGGACGGCGCCTATCTGGCGGTATGGATGGTCGCGCTCCTCTCCGTGGTGTACGCGCCGACCCACTGGGCGCTGAAGAAAGGTTTCGGTCGGAAGGAAACGGCTTCGTCTTAGGACGGCGACGGTGGTTGAATTCGAAGCGCAAAACTGAACACTAGGCCATCCACATGAAATCGGCCCGCAATTACCCCCTGCTTCTCGCCAGCCAGTTTCTGAGCGCGTTCGGGGACAATGCCATCCTCGCAGTCATCGTGGGCCAGCTCACATTGATGCAGAAAGCCGGCGAGATCACTTCGGATCAACTCCGGCTGAACAACACGATCTACACCAGCTTGTTGTTCGTGCCTTACGTGCTCCTGGCTCCCCTGGCGGGCTATGTCAACGATCGATATCCCAAGACTACCTGGCTGCGGCGAGGCAACCTGTTCAAAATCGCGGGCACGGTGGTTTGCGCGCTCAGCGTCTGGTGGGGCTACATTTGGCAAGCGCCCGGTTATTTCATCGTCGGCATTGGATCGTGCCTCTATGGACCGGCGAAATATGGGATCCTGCCTGAAATTCTGCCGCGGGAGAAATTGGTGAAAGCCAACGGAATGGTGGAGCTGCTCACGCTGGTCGCCATCCTGACGGGCATGATTGCGGGCTCGTGGATGATCGACAAACTGCCGGTGAAACAATGCTACGTGGGATTGTTCGCCATCTTCGGAACGTCGTGGGCGCTGAACTGGCTGATGACTCCCACTCCCGCCAACGCCGACATCCGGCTGCGCGCGAGCGCCGCCGAATTCGCCACGCACTTCAAATCCCTCCTGACTGCGCCCCGCCTCGGGAAGGTGCTTGTGGGAACGGCCCTGTTCTGGGTCTGCGGCGCCGCGATGAAGATCAATTTCCAACCTTGGGGTTTGGACGTTCTGAAGTTGCCGGACAATACCCAGATCGCCCTGCTTGGCTTGTGGCTGAGTGTGGGCGTGATGGTGGGCAGCATTCTCGCCGGACAACTCTATGCTGTCGGCGACCTGCGACGCACCCGGATTTACGGCTTCGTGCTGGCGGCGATGCTGGCGGTGATTTACCTCGTGGAGCACCTGGGCATGGTCCATTGGCTTCGCTTTGAGCCGAGCTTGGGGGAAAACTCCCGTCTCGTCCTGATCCTTCCCGTGATGCTGCTGCTTGGACTGGCAGGTGTTTTCGCCGGACTCTTCCTCATTCCCCTGAACGCGGCGCTGCAAGCGGAATCGGATCCCGACAAACTCGGCAAGACAATCGCCACCCAGAATGTGATGGATAATTTGGGCATGATCCTGGCCGCGCTGATGGTGCTGGCCTGTGTGAAGTTTCAGTTGGGCGCCAGCCAAGTCTTTCTCGTTCTCGCGGTCGTGATCGCCGCGGTCACAGCCTGGCTGCGTATTCCCGAAACGAAGGCCAGGCCGGAGCAAGCTGGCGACGCGCAGCCCTAGCCCGACTATTTCGTGCACGAGACGCCCGGTGAGGACACCGGGCCTAAAAACATAAAGGCAGTCGTGATGGTAGGCCGCGTGCCCTCACGCGGCGCACGGTCGCGGATGCAAGCGGCGTCTGGAATATCCGGCCAAGTCCGGAGGCCGCTACTCCACGCACAAGACCGGCGCGCCCAAGACTTCCGTCCTGGGGCGAATGCCGAGGCCGGGAGCGTGGGAAGCAGACATGAATCCTTCGCGCCGCGTCGGAGCTCCCTCCGCAGTGGAAACCGTGACGTAACTGTTGAAATCGGTGGTGCTGAACAGGAGCTCAGGGGGCGTGCTCTGCGCCAAATGCGCGATGGCCGCCGTGGCCACGTCCCCGCCCCAGCTATCCTCCAAGGTCATGGCCAGCCCCAGTTGCACACACAAGTCGCGGACGGCTTTGATTTTGGTCAAGCCACCCAGTTTGCTGATCTTCAGGTTGACGATGTCCGCCGCCAAGTCGTTGGTGGCGCGGAGAAGCATTTCCATGCTGTCCACCAATTCATCCAACACCATCGGCTGCGCGATCATGCGTCTCACCGCCAGGCATTCGGCATAGGTCGCGCAGGGTTGCTCGATGTACACATCCACGTCCTGCACGGCCTTCGCCACGCGGATGGCCTCATGTTGAATCCAGCCTGTGTTGGCATCGGCCACAAGACGGTCTCCGGATTGGAGTTGGGCCGCGGCCGCCCGGATGCGGGCAATGTCGGTGTCGGGATGGCCCCCAACCTTCAGTTGGAACCGCCGATAGCCTTCCCCCCGGTACCGGGCGATTTTCTCCGCCATCTTGTCCGGGGCTTCTTGCGAGATGGCTCGATAGAGCGGCACCGAATCCCCGTACCGGCCTCCCAGTAATTCGCACACCGGCAATTGCGCAGACTGTCCCAAGAGATCCCAGCAGGCGATGTCGATGCCGCTCTTGACGTAGGGATGCCCTTTCAACACCGCATCCATGTGCCGGTTAAGCTTGAGCAACTGGCGGGGATCTTCCCCGATCAAGTGAGGACCCAATTCACGCAAGCCCGCGCGGACGCCTTCGGCATAAGCGGGAAGATAGAAGGGGCCCAAAGGACAGACTTCGCCATGTCCAACCAGGCCGGTGTCCGTTTCCACCCGGACGATGGTGCTGTCGAAGACTTGAACCGATTTGCCACCCGACCACTGATAGGTGGTCTCATGAAGCGGCAATTCGACGCGAAACGCGAGAAGACGGCGGATGCGCAAGCGAGGGTCGCTCAGGGTTCGGCGAGCAGCTTTTCCACTTTGTCGGCGAGACCTTCGCGGGCGTTCAAATCTCGCACAAGCCCCTTCTTGTCCACCAGCCACATGGCGGGAATGCTGTTGATGCCATAAGCCACTCCGAAGTCATTCTTCCAGCCTTTGCCGTCAAAGTATTGAACCCAAGGCATTTTTTGCTCCGCGACAAAATCCACCAAGTCCTTCTTATTATTGTCGAAGCTGATGCCGACAATTTCGAATCCCTTGGGGTTGAGCTTGCGGTAAGCTTCAAGCACGTTGGGAAGTTCGGCGACACAGGGACCGCACCAGGTGGCCCAGAAATCGACCAGAACGACCTTGCCTTTCATGTTGGCGACATTGACATCCCGGCCATCGACCGCTTTGAAGTTCATCGGGAGAGGTTTGCCCAACGTTTCGTACTTCTTGGCAAGCGCCTTGGCTTGATCCTTGACCTCATCCTCGGCCGGGCTGGCCAAAATTTCCTTGATCAGGACGGAGGCGCGATCGGCCTCAGCGTTGGCAGCCACTTCAAGCAACATGGCGTAGGGCTCTCCGCGCTTGGGAAACTCGACCATGAGTTTGCGAATGCCAGCCTCGAACTCCGCGAAGACAGCCGTCATTCCGCCGGATTGCTTGGCCATGGCGGCGCGTTGAATCGACTTGGTCCGGATCTGAAATCGTTCGTCCTCGGGCATGCTCTTGTCGTTGAGCTTCTCGGTCTCGAGCTTCGCAATCAGTTGCGTGGCTTCGTCCGATCCCAGATTGGCCGCCGTTTCAAGCATGCCCTCATGAAAACGCTTTGCTTCCCCGGCCTTGGGGTGAGAAGCATGTTGGGTGAAGAACTCCTTCGCCTTGGCTGCGGCTGCCAGGGCGTGGGGAACCACGACCTTGGCGTATTCCTCCCGCGAGGGGCGCTGCTTCTGCCATTCCGGTGGAAAATTGGGAGGCCGCACCGCCTTCTCCACTTCCTTCCAAGCCTCATCCGCGGGGGCTGCCTTGTCGGCGGCTTGCACAGCCGGGAGAAGTCCGGGACAGGATCCTCCAGGGGACAGGCTGAACCCAAGAAGAGTCGCCGAAGCAGCGAGCGTGAGCTTGGAGAGGCGATTGAAGTTGGGCCTCAAATTCGAAAATCTCATGATGATGAATCACCCTCACTTCGAGGGCTTTGGGCACCGTTCCACAGCATGGTGAGTTTGGCCAGCACGAATTCTCGACGACGAGCGTTGGTCGGATTCGAGAAATCCGCCACTCGATCGAGATTCTTGGCCGCGGTCTCCTTGCCACTCAGTGCACTCCGAAGAGTCTCGAATTCCCATTCCGAAAGGGAGATGGACTTCTTTTCGGCCCTTTCGTCGCGCGCCACCCCCCGGGCAAATTCCATGAGCAGGGGGCAAGGTTCCAGACAAGGAACGCACCCCGTGCGTCCCGGTTGGGACTCGGGAGTATCTGGAAGAGCCCACATTCGCTGCTTTAAGCAAAACTTTTCGTGACACTGAGATTGCGCGACCCACCGCAGTCCGTCGTCACTCAGAGCGGCATTGACTCGGTACATGCCGGTTTGCCGCCCTGCCAATTCGCGATAGGCCGTGGCGCGACTTGCCTTCCGGTGGAAAGCAAACCAGTCGGCGACTGCGCCCGGATAAAGTTGTTGGAGACACTGGTCGAGCTCGGATAGGGACCGGGCCGTGCATTTCCATCCGGTTCGCAGGGTTGGGGCGGTTCGCAACGGTCGAAAGCGTCCGCTCTCATCATATTGCGCGAGCTCACGCAACGCCTCCGGGGAAGTCTCCAGCAACCATCGATCTTCGGCCTCGCCATCTTTGAGGTGCCGCAATTCGAAGTGCCCGCCCGCCCGGCGAATGCGCACTTCGAGCAGCACTGCGGGATCGCCTTGGTCTTGGAGCAGGGCTTCCAGTGCCATGGTGCTTGGTGTTGACATCGGCGGCCATGATTCTTCAAGTCAACGGGAAATGCAATCCGGTGCACATTCGGCAAAAGAAGCGCCGGGATCTCACCCCGCCCCCGACGACGCGGAGTTGAGACCCATCCTGGCGTACCATCGAATCGATTCCGACCTCGCCACTTCCGGCCAGCCCGATCCGGATCAGTTCGGCGCGATTCGGAACGCCGGCTTCGCCGTGGTGTTGAACCTCGCCTTGCCCTCATCGGATCGGGCATTGGCCCATGAAGGCGCTCTCGTCACCCAACTGGGCATGGCTTACTTCCACTTGCCGGTCTCGTTCGAGCATCCTCGAATCGAGGATTATGAGGCCTTTCGCCAGGTGCTCTCGGCCTGGAAAGGACGACGGGTCTGGGTTCATTGCGCCGCCAACATGCGAGTTTCCTGCTTCGTCTTCCTTTACAGGGTCTTGGAAGAGGGCCTCCGCGAGAGTGACGCGGCAAGGGATCTGCAAGCCATCTGGAACCCGGACGACACTTGGAGCGTCTTCATGACGAAAGTCATGCGTGAAACCAAACCTTCCCGGACGATTGAAACAGGACAGCGAGTGGGGACTTCGTTGCCGGATTGGAAAACGCCCGTCTCTCCGGAAAGGGTTCCTTGCCAGGGACAATACGCCCGGCTCCAACCTCTGGACGCAAAACGGGACGCGGAATCGCTTTGGGAAGAACTGGGAAGCGGACCAAACGATTCGCGCTGGACTTACCTCCCTTATGGGCCCTTTCGAGAGCCGGATTCCTTCTTTCGGTGGTTGCAAACTCAGCAGGATCTTGCCGATCCGGTCTTTTTTTCCATCCATTCAGTTCACCAAACTCGAGCGCTGGGACTGGCGAGTTACATGCGGATCCAACCGGAACATGGTTCCATCGAAATCGGCCACATCCACTTTGGAAGCAAGCTTCAGCGGAGCACCGCGGCCACCGAAGCTCTCTACTTGATGATGGAACAGGGATTCCGGCTGGGTTACCGCCGGTGCGAGTGGAAGTGCGATCAGTTCAACGGACCTTCGCGGCAGGCGGCGGAGCGGCTTGGCTTTGTGTTCGAAGGTGTTTTTCGACACGCGACCGTGTACAAGGGCCGAAGCCGGGACACCGCGTGGTATTCCATTGTCGATTCGGAATGGCCGCGACTCCGTTCTGCGATCCGGCGCTGGCTGGCGCCGGAGAACTTCGATTCCGAGGGCCGTCAGCGAATGACTTTGAAAGAGTCTCAAATGCATTCCACGGGGCGAACCGCCTAGAAATCCCGCCGGATGGTTCGATCACCTGCTTGGACCGAATCCCGTTTCGTGGGCTGGGGTTTCTCCTCCATCTGAGTCGGTGCGCGCCATCGGGCGGGGTTCCTTCGAAGAAGCGGAAGCGGCTCGGCGCAGGGCTTGATCCAGATCTCCGCAGAAATTCTCCAGGCCGATTCGTTCGGCCAAACCCGATTCCACCATCAGTTTCATCGGCTGAGGTTGAACCGCCGTGAGCAAGAGCCGCGCGCCTTGCCGATGCAATTCCTCCCAGGCTCGTTCCAACGCGCGCAAGCCGGTGGCATCAAGGAGGGGCACCTGCCGCATTCGAAAGACCACGGTTTTCATACCCGTGAGATCCACGCGCAAGGCTGCCTCCAGCTTGTCGGCTGCGGCGAAAAAAAGAGGGCCGTCGAATCGAAAGAGCATCACGCCCGGAGGCACCTCTTTTCCTCGAATCGTGTTTCCTCCCGAGAACTCAGGGTCGTTGCCCGGGGTGAGTCGTTTGATCACCGTCAAGCTTTCCATGCGCTTGAGAAAGAGAACGCCAGCCAGGAAAAGTCCCGCGGAAACGCCGAGGGTGAGATCGAAGACCACGGTGAGGGCGAAAGCCGTCATCATCACCCCAAAGTCGGCGCGTGAGCTTGTCCAGGCTTGGACAAAGTGATGCCAATCTCCCATTCGCAGGGCCACCCCCATGAGCACCGCCGCCAGACTGGCCATCGGTATGTGGCTCACGAGCGGGGCTCCCACCATCACGAACAAACAAAGCGCCACAGCGTGCACGAGGCTGCTGATGGGAGTGCAGGCGCCGCTTCGAACGTTCGCGGCAGTCCGCGCCAGTGCGCCCGTGACGGCGAATCCACCCGCAAAAGGCACCACCAGGTTGGCCAATCCCTGCCCCATCAACTCTTGGTTGGAATCATGGCGAGTTCCGGTCAGTTCATCCGCCACCGTGGCAGACAACAAACTTTCGATCCCACCCAAGGCCGCGATGACGAAGGCCGGACCCATCAGGTCGCGAATCCTTTCCCAACTGAGGTTTGGCTATTGCAGTTCGGGCCAGGCCGACGGAATGACACCATACCGGGACTCGATCCTGGGCACCGGCCAATCCCATCCATAAGCCAGAATCGAAGTCACGAGGATCGCCAGCAAGGATCCGGGAACCTTGCGGGTTACGAAGGGGGTTGCCATCACGATGGACAGGCTAAGCCCCCCCAGAAACACCGCATGCCCGTTGAACTCGGAAAGCCGGGAAAGCATGTGAACGAACAATTCCGGCGCACCCCGGACGGATTGAACGTTCAATCCCAAAAAGTCGGGGAATTGCCCCAAGAATATGATGACCGCGATGCCCGCAGTGAAACCCGCGATCACGGGATGCGGCACGTACTTGAGCAAGCGCCCCAACTTCAACATTCCGAGTGCCACGAGAATCAATCCCGCCAGAAAAGTGGCCACGACCAACCCTTCATACCCGCGAGAAGCCGCAATCGCCGCCAACACGCGTACGAAAGCCCCGGTGGGACCCGCCAATGATCGCAGTCCAAAGCCCCTGGCCGGGTGTGGCGCCGGAGGCAATGCCAAAGCCCACCGCCAGCGGCAACGCAATGATGCCCACCGCAAGGCCGGCGCCGAGGTCCTTCCCTAAGTGTTCCCGGCGATACCCGCGCAGGATCGTTCCCAACGCGGGGGCGAAAAAAGGAATTCCCCTCATGAATCTCTCTCCCTCGCGTCCTCCGCGACCATGCGGACGACACACCAAGCCGAAGCGGCGGCGAACACATGTTTCAGCGCATGTCCGCTGACCCAGGATCCGAAGGAAAAAACCTCCGCGTCCCAGTGCTCCAGCACTTTGGCGCCCGCATACCAGGCGACCGCCCAGCCCAGATGCCGATCCGATGGAAACTTCCGTGGATAAAGCGTCAGCATCAGGATGATGAGCAAAATGGATGCGAATTGCACGGCCACATAGGGCCAAAGATTCTCGCGCCCGTTCTCGAAGCCCCACGCCCAGTACGCGACGCTCCCCGCGCCAGCCACTTGCAGCGGCCCAACGAGCCGGGCTCCCCCGGAGGAACTCACCCTTCGTCGAATGACTTCGGCGAGGAGCCCCATGAAAGAGACAGCCATCGGCAGCCGGTCCCACACCAGAGTGCGGTTGGTGGGATTCCAATGATAATAGCTCGACCCTGGCGCGGTCAGCATGACACCCGCGAAAAAGAAAAAGAGTCCCCACCGGTTTCCTGAAGAAAAATCCCCCGGGACGCTGGTGACCGCCTGTCGCCATCGTCGCAATCCCGCCAACCCAACGAAGAGAAAGGGAAGATTGGAGATGACATTTTGGAAATGGGGGATGCCCAGCCATCCGCGGGCATCCGCGAATTGGTGGTATTCCTGGGGTTGGCGAAGAGGAGGCAGCACGGCACACGCCAGTGCCGCAACCCCGGCGACGGCCCACAGCACCCATAATCTGCCCTCGCCTTTTCGTCCTCCTTCCGCGGCGATCATCGGCGTGTTACTTCTGCAGATATTTCACCACGGCCTCGGTTCGCGAATGGACATGAAGTTTTTCAAACACACTTTTGACATGGCCATGCACGGTCCAGACGCTGAGCTGCAGGGCACTGGCGATTTCCTTGTCCTTCAATCCGCGGCTCAAGCACTGCAGGATCTCATTTTCCCGGGGCGTCAAATTCAATCGTTCCACGGAGGATTCAGCCTCCGGGGAGGGATCGAACAGCTTCTGGAAATAACCGTGAATGCACGACATGGCGGTCGAAGGCGTGAAATGACGGGGCCTTTCCCAGCGACCGAGCGGCTCGAAGAGGGCGGTGGGAATTCTCCGCCGAAAGCAATAGCCGCGGCTGACACCGCTCACCGAATGAAAAATGGAGTCGCTATCCGGATAAATCCCCAAGGGAAAGATGGCGGTCTTGGGGTGGCGTTGCCGGGTGGCCCGCAGCCTCTCGTCGCCGGCGATCTCAGGCAAAGCCCGGTTCGCCAGCACGACATCGCAAAGGTCCACGTCCAGGGCGGACCAGGAATCCGCCACGCCCGCCGTTTCAAACCCGGGATGTTCTCCGATCCAATGGGCCACCGCTGCTGCGATCTCCCTCTCCGCTTCCACCAAACCGACACGCACCCGGTGGCGTCCGTTGGTCGGGGAGCCGGGCGAAGTCTTCCGACCGGTCACGGGCAAGGTGAACAGCGTGGTGTAGGTGCAGGCGACCGGGTTCAGCAGCCAAAAAATCGCGACCGTGATCTCTCTCGAAGCCGAGCGTCGAAGGCCGTTCCATCCCCGCCGGCGCAAGGTGTCCAGCAACTCGGCGCGGCGGGCCACGGCTTGGTCGTATTGGTCGGTTTGCAGCGGAAAGAAGTGCCGGGTTCCCTCCACCTCGATCGCCGCGGAATACTCCGAATTTCGGCCTGGGTGAGCCCATTCCGCATAACGCCGCCGCTCCAGTCCCTGGAGGGACGGCGGCGAGTGGAACGGCAGGTCGGGGGCGACCATGTTTGTGGTGGAAGATTTCTTCGCTCGCATGGGGCGGGGGGCTTCGAGGACCCCGCGGGGGGTGGGGCGGGGGCGCCGGGCAAGGGCCTGGATTCCGGCTTACTTCGTGGCGCGATAGTGCTGCATCAGTTCGGCGGCGTTCTTATCACCTTGAGTCTCCGCTTCCCGAAGCTTGTACATCAAGGCGGCCTGTTGCTTGGCCATCAATTCGCGTTGTTCGGGTGTGAGCCTGGAGGACGAGTTGAGTTGTTGCATGGCCACATAGGCCTTGCTGTAATTGTTTTCGGCCATGGCTGAGGCCACCGAGTTCGCCATTTCCTTCTCCTCCGTCCCCGCTTTCGAGAACGAATTCTGCAAGTTTGTCGTGGCGCCCGACAGCACCTGGTCCGCGTTGGGGCCGCCACCCGCCCCGCGGTCACAACCGGCCGCGAGCATCACCGCCGCGAGGGCGGTCGGCTTGACGTCAAAAAGAAATTTCATAGGTTGAATCGAGGCTGCGGGTGAATGGGCGCCGCCACCGGCCGCCTTTGTTTCAAACCGCAACCCTGGGAAGCATGGCGTGAACTTCAGCCGGGACAAGTCACAAATCCGGGGTGTTTCTCGATTCACAAGCCGCGGGCACGCGCTTACCATCGGCCGCGTGAAGCTTTCCGCAAAGAGCGACTACGCCACCCGTGCGGTCCTGGGACTGAGCCGTCACTTCCCATCCGGCGCAGCACAACGGGTGGAAACCCTGGCGCGCGAGCAAGGCATCCCCGCGAAATACCTGGTCCAGATTCTCATCGATCTGAAATCCGCCTCCATCGTCAGAAGCCAGCGCGGCAAGGTCGGGGGTTATCTGCTCGCCCGTCCGCCCCGCTCCATCACGCTGGGGGAAGTGCTGCGCTGCGTCCATGGCCCCCTGCTGGAAACTTCGGCATTGGCCGACCCCTTATGCCCCGTGGAGCTGAAGCACGCCTGGCGGTCTCTCCAGCACGCTTTGGAACAGGCGGCCAACGGCATCACCTTTCAACAGTTGCTGGAACAGGGAGAGGCCAAGGACAAGATGTACTACATCTGACGCTTCCGTTCGATCCATTCATAAAGGACCGGCAGGACAAGAAGGGTCAACACCGAGGACGTCACGATCCCACCGATCACCACAGTAGCCAAGGGTCTCTGCACTTCCGACCCCGGCCCTGTTGAAAGCGCCATGGGAACAAAACCCAGGGAAGCCACGAGCGCCGTCATTAACTTCGGTCGGAGCCGTGTCAAGGTGCCAAGCGTGACCGCCTCTGCCAACTCCATGCCTTCACGACGGAGTTGGTTGATGTAGCTGACCAGCATGATGCCGTTCAGGACGGCGATGCCTCCGAGAGCAATGAAGCCAACCGCGGCGCTGATCGTAAAAGGCAAGCCCCGCATCCACAGCGCAAGCACGCCACCGCTGGCCGCCAACGGCAAGCCGGCGCAGATGAGAGCGGTTTGCCTCATCGATCGAAAGGTCAAAAAGATCATCACGACGATCAAGGCCAGCGACGCCGGCACGAGCACGGCGAGGCGGCGCTTGGCTTCAAGGTAGTGCTGAAACTGGCCGCCGAACTCGATAAAGTAACCGGGCGGCAATGGAACCCGCTCCCGCAGGGCACGCTGGGCTTCTTCAACAAAACCCACCGTGTCGCGTCCCACCAGATTGAGCAGAATCGCCACCCGGCGGCGCGAATTCTCCCGCACGATCGTGTTGACCGCCATGAGATTGGTGGTCACCGCGACTTGTCCCAGCGTGAGCAACCCGCCGGATTCCGCCTCTATCGGCAGGCTCATGAATCGCCGCGGGTCTTCGCGCCAGGACTCGGCCACCCGCACCACGATGGGCACCCGGCGATTGCCCTCCATCCACACACCGGCTTCCTCCCCGGCCAGTGCTGTTTCCACGACTCGATTGATGTCCTCGCCGTGCAAGCCGTGTTTTCGCAGCGCCTCCAGCCGTGGCCTCACTTCCACCAGCGGGGTGCGGCCCACGCCCTCCAGCGGAGGATCTCCATGGCCGGGGATGGTGAGGAGGACACTGCGGACCTCGCCGGCCAGCCTCTCCAGCACCTCGTAATCGTCCCCATAAATTTTGCAGAGAAGATCCGCCCGGGCCCCCGCCATGATTTCATTGAACCTCATCTGAATGGGCTGGGTCATCTCGTATGTTTGACCCGGTGCCTTTTGCAGCAGCAGTTCCTCCATCAGCCGGCCCAACTTTTCCTTCGAAATCGGACGGCCCGCCTCCCGGCGCCATTGTTCCTGGGGATGAAGCAGAATGTACGTGTCGGCGACGTTCGGTCCCATGGGATCCGTGGCGATTTCCGCGGTTCCCAACCGCGAGAAAATTTCGCGGATTTCCGGAAACCATTCCAGCAACAGCCGTTCGCTCCGTTGCTGCATCTCCAACGAAGCACCCAGTCCCACACTGCTCCCCCGGATCATGTGCATGGCGAATGAACCCTCGTTCAGTTGAGGCACGAAATCCCGCCCCATGCGGCTCCAGATCGCGGCTGCGAGCGCGAACAGACCGACCATTCCGACCGGGGCCACCCAGCGCGCCTTCCGCACCCAGCGCAACGAGGGAGCGTAGATCGCTTGGGCTATCCGGACGGTCCGGCTCTCGCTCTCCGCGGAACCCTTTCCCAGCCAGCCCGCGCACAGAGCGGGCACCAAAGTCAATGCCAGCACCAGCGCACCTCCCAGGGCGAGCATGACCACCGCCGCCATCGGCTTGAACATCTTTCCTTCAATCCCCCCGAGCGCAAGGATGGGTACGTAGACGAGGGTGATGATGAGGACGCCGGCAAACATCGGCCCGGCCACTTCTTTCGCGGACGCCATGACCTCTTCAACGCGTTCCTCAAAATGCAATGCCCTTCCGAGCCGTTTTTGCCTCTCCCCGAGGTGGCGGACGATATTCTCCGCCATCACCACCGATCCATCGACGATCAGGCCGAAATCGATCGCACCCAGGCTCATGAGGTTGCCCGCCAATCCCAAATGGGCCATGCCCACGAATGCGAAACACATGGAGAGAGGGATGGATAACGCCACGATGAACGCGGCCCGGAGGTTTCCTAAAAACAAGAAGAGAGTGGCGACGACCAGCAGAGCGCCCTCCGCCAGATTCTTTTCAACCGTGCGCAGCGTCGCATCCACCAATTCGCCCCGGTCATAGAGCGGCCGGATTTCCACGCCCTTCGGCAGCTTCGCTTGCAACGAGGCAAGCTTGGCCCGCACGGCACCCGCCACCACGCGGGAGTTTTCCCCGGCAAGCATGATGGCCGCGCCGAGCAAGGCCTCTTCTCCCTGTCGCGTGCTGGCGCCGGTCCGAAAGCTCGATCCGATTTCCACGTCCGCCACTTCGCCCAGGCGCAGCGGTGCCGCACTCGTCCCCGGGCGCAGCGATAGGTCCGCAATCCGAGCCTGGGATTCGATCCGGGTCGCGGAACGAATCACGGCCTGCTCACCGCCGATCTCGACCAATCCCCCGCCGGCATTGCGCAAATTCTCACGCAACCTCCCGGCAAGCGACTCCAGCGTCATGCCGGCCAGCCGCATTTTCTCAGGATGTGGCCTCACCACAATCTGCTTTTCATAGCCGCCGCTGGCGTTGACCTCAGCCACGCCCGGCGTCTGGCGAAGCAACGGCCGGATCAATGTGTCGTGCAGCGCCCTCAACTCCATCAACTGCGCGGATCGAGTCTCCGGCCGCCCGGGAGCGTCGGATCGATAATCCACCGCATAGTAGAATATTTCACCGAGACCCGTCGCGATCGGCGCCATCTTCGGCGTCAAGCCGCGAGGCAGACGTTCCATGGCGGACTGGATGCGCTCGGCCACCAATTGCCGCACGCGATAGAGATCCACGCCATCCTCGAAAATCATCGTGACTTGCGAGAGTCCGAATTTCGAGAGGGATCGAAATTCGTGCAGGCCCGGCAACCCGCCCATTTCGTTCTCCAGCGGAAAGGTGACCTGCTGTTCGATTTCCTCCGGCGCCAGGGCGGGAACCAGCGTGTTAATCTGAACCTGCGGGCTTGTGATATCGGGGACCGCGTCCAACGGTAGCCTCCAGGCACACCAACCTCCCAGCACGATCAAAACCAGCGTCAAGGCGTAAATCACCAGCCGCTGCCGCACCGAGTATTCGATCAAAAATCGCAACATGGGTTTTAGTGGGCGTGTCCGTGGTGTCCGCCACCCCTCAGAAATGAAAGCTCACATCGCCACAAAGCTTCCGTCCCGGCCAGGACCAAGGGGTCCTCGACCTCAAGCCCGTGCACCACTTCCACGCGGCGAAGATCCCGGCGGCCCGCTTGAATCGGGCTGCGATGAAAAAGCCCGTCCCTCACGCGATACACAAAATCACCCTCCACGGTCCGCACCACCGCCTGAACCGGAACGGACAACACGGAGGCCACGGTGCCGGGCAAAATAATGTCCACAAAATCACCCGCAGCCAGTTGAATTCCCCTGGTCTCAACTCGCACGAGCAACTCCCGCTCCAGCCCTCCGCTTCCGGGCAGAACTCGATGGACGACGGCCACGCCCCCCTCCAACCGTTGCCCCTGCCGGGTTTCAATGCTTGCGAGCGTTCCGGTGGAGAGGGAGGCGGCGACTTCCTCCCGGACCCAGCCGGTGACCTGAGCGGATTCCGGTCCACTCGGAGTGTCCGATATCGCCCCCGTAACTCGTCCCGTGATGCGGGTGACCGCCTCGATGGGGTGGACCTCGGGCGATCCGACCTGGAGTCCCATCTCTTCCGCGACCTCTTTGGGCACTCGAAGAGCATGCTGCTCGGTCCATTCCACTTCCGCGTGCTCGTGTTTTTCCTGACCGTGTCCCTCCTCGTGCGCGTGTGTGTGCTCGTGCGCGTGGGCGTGACCGTGGTGGCTTGGGCGCGAAGCCTCCGGCGAGCGCCCGCACCCCGCGATCACAATCAGGGTCGACGCTCCCAAAAGGGTTGAGAGGGGGAGTCTCATGGCTTGGGCCCCTCGTTTTCGAAAGTGATCCACGCGGGCAAACCCGTCATCCACTCGAGGTGAAGCGCGGCTTGCAGAGCTTCGGTGCGGGCGGACAAGAGTGCGTCCACGGCCTCCGCATACTGCCGTTGCAACTCGGCGAATGTGTTCACGGGCACCGCGCCCAACCGGAAGTGCCGCTCGGCCAGCCCTGCTGCCTCCCGAAAACGATCCATGGAATCCGGACGCCACTTGCCCAGCACGCCGAGAGCGTGCTCGTACTTGCGCCAGTAATCGTGAAGCTCGCTCTCGAGGCGGCGCCGAGCGGAATTCAACGCCAACTCGGACTGAGTCCGGCGAGCCTCGGCAACCTCAGTGTTCGCCTGGGCCCGGCCCCAAAGGGGAAGCGGCACGGACAGCGAGATGCCCGCGATTCGTTCACGGTCACCGGCCCGCTCTTCCGCCCAAAAGGGGCCGACCGTGAAATCCGAGCGCGCTTCATGGCGGGTGAGCCTGGCTTTCAACCCTTGCTGCGCCAGTTCGACCACCCGCGCGCGCAATTCAAAGTGGTTGGTGAGCGATGCGGCGAGCACCGGCCAATCCGGCGCCGGACGAAAC
The DNA here is from genome assembly GCA_016871495.1 of Verrucomicrobiota bacterium. Classification (NCBI taxonomy): domain Bacteria; kingdom Pseudomonadati; phylum Verrucomicrobiota; species Verrucomicrobiota bacterium. The sequence goes on from VHDF01000027.1 coordinate 38,923, forward strand.
ACGGGCTTGAAGGGCGCCAGCCTGACGGGCGCTTCCGGATCCCTCCCCAGCCAGTAGTTGAGTTCGATCGTCAGATGTTCAACGTCGTGCTCGGCCTCCGCCGCGCGGTGCTCGGCGGTGACGGCGGAAGCCTCGATCAACCGCAGCTCCAAAACCGGAGCCAGCCCTTCCGGGTCTCGTCCGGCTAACGTTTGGGTGAGGGCCTGAAGTCGATCCGCAACCTCCCGCGAAGCTCTCGCCTTCTCACCCAAGACAACCCACTGAAAGGCCAGCGATCGGGTCTTGTTGCTCAAGCTGCGCTTGAACCTGTCCAGACCCAGTTCCGCGAGTTCCACTTCCTGGTTGGCGATGGCTTTGCGCAAAGCCATCCGTCCAGGCCATTCGAATCGCTGGCGGACTGCGGCGGACCAAGCCATGCCATCATCGCGGAAACCGCTGCCACGAACCGATTTGCCCCCGCCCTCGAGGTCCAGTTCCGGACGCGGCAGACTGCGTGATGCCTGCCGCCCCGCCCGGGCCGCCTTGATTTCTTCCTGGTAGAATTGCACCTCCTGGTTGCGATCGAGAGCCTCCGCCACAAGGGAATCCAAGGTCATGAGTCCTGGTTCGGAACCGAGAACCTGGGGCGGATGCACGGAGAGCGTGAGCAAGCCCAGGAGGACGATCTCGCGGATTGACCGCCGCGCAGCCTTCCTTGGTTCAAAACGAATCCGCCTGGGACTCAGGAAAAATTGCCAAAGCCATGTCATAAAGTGTTGGTATCGTCAGAAATTGAAGTTGAGACCGGATCCCCTCTTGCCGGGGGAACAAGACGGAAGATTCGCGCCGCGCGCGAATTTCATTGGAAGGCTCCAGGGAGAGGGAGGCTCCAAAAGCTCAGGAATCGGAAGCGGGAGCCCGCGCGGAGGCGGCAGCTCGATCGAGGAAGGCCCACGGCATCCTGGGGCAGAGGGGAACGATCCCGGTTCGGATCAAGGTTTCACAGCGCCTGACGAGCGCGGGCGATCCAGCAAAGAAGAGGTCCCCTCCTTCCGCGTTGCCGGATTGAAACTCTCCGGGATCAACCCCTGCTTGCTCCGATTTGTAGAGACTTAACTCCAAGGTGAGGCAGGACCCCGCGTCCGAATGACTACCCTCATCGTGGGACGCGCCCGGTGCCTCCGATGCCTGTTCGCAACACTCGAACATCGGGACGCCTAGAACCCGTTCGATGCGGCAATGGTTCATCGCCAGCATCCAAAGAGCCAGCACCCAAAGCACCGCCGCCGGTTGAAACCGCTTCACGGATTCTAAGCTTCCAGAGATTGAGCCCATCGGCAATGCTTTCCTCATGCATCCGAAATCCTCGCGCCGAACCTTTCTTCACCGCGCCGCCTCCGCGACGGGAGGCGCCCTGCTGCTCCGGCCCTACGGCAAACAACTCATGGCCGCCACCAACAAACTCAACATCGCCGTCATCGGCGTTGCGGGGCGCGGCGGTGAGAATCTCAATGAGGTGGCGCATGAAAACATCGTCGCGCTGTGCGATGTCAACGCCCAACACCTCGCCAGGGCGTTGCAGCGCCACCCCAGCGCCCGCGCCTACTACGACTTCCGCCGCCTGCTCGAGAGCAAGGACATCGACGCCGTGGTCATCGGCACCCCGGACCATACTCACGCGGTTTGCGCCGTCTCGTCGCTCGAAACCGGACGCCATGTGTATTGCGAAAAGCCACTGGCCCGCACCGTTTCCGAGGTTCGCCGCATGACCGAGTCCGCCCGCGCTCGCAAGCGTGTGACCCAGATGGGCACACAAATCCACGCGGGCGCCAATTATCGGCGAGTCGTCGAACTGGTCCAATCGGGCGCCCTAGGCGGCGTCCGCGAGGTGCATGTTTGGGTCAACGCCGTGTATGGCGGCCAGAACTATCCCACGACGTTTCCCCCGGCGCCGCTGCATCATCACCACGACCTCTGGCTCGGACCGGTTCATCCGCATCCCTACCACCCGGAATGGGTGCCCTTCAAGTGGAGGAACTGGTGGGCATTCGGCGGTGGATCCCTGGCTGATTTCGGATGCCACTTCATGGACCTTCCCCACTGGGCGCTGCAACTCAGCCATGTGGAAAGCGTGGAAGTTCTGAGCGGCCCCCCGGTGCACGCGCATTCCACTCCGCCCTGGCTGATCGTGCGTTACGAGCATCCCGCCCGCGAAATGCGCGGGCCGGTCACCGTGACCTGGTACCATGGAGGGCGTTTTCCCGAGCGCCTGGGGCCGGAGCGGCACGCACAATGGCGAAGCGGTGTCTTGTTTGTGGGGGAGAAGGGAGAATTACTGGCGGACTACGGACGTCATCTGCTTCTGCCGGAGAAGACATTCGCCGGATTCGTCCCGCCACCCCGATCGATTCCCGATTCCATTGGGCATCACCGCGAATGGATCGCCGCCTGCAAAGGCCAGGGCTCGACAACCTGTCCATTCGAATACGGCGGCCCGCTGTCCGAGACCGCTTTGCTTGGAAATGCCGCCTACCGCGCCGGCGTCAAGATCGAATGGGACGCGCGACGCATGCGTGCTCGCCGGTCAAAATCCGCCGACGAATTCATCCGGCACGATTACCGTGAGGGATGGGCCCTTTGAAACCGAAATCGAGCCCGCCTTGTTCGAGCCAGGCTGGACTGGGGAACACCCGCGATCGAGTTTCCGCCCTGCGGGCTAGAAGTTCAGCTTCAGACTCGCCGTGAAAGTGCGCTCGCGCGGGAGCTCGTTGTAGAGATTGAGCGGGTTGAGCTCGTAGTTCCGGTCCGTCAGATTGAGCACTCCCACACGGATTTCGGCCATGCGTCGCGGGAAGCGATAGCCCAAGTAAACATGGTGCTGCCAGAAGTCGTCGCCCGGATTGTCAGGCGAGAAGCCCTGGTTGCTCTGGAGGTTCCACTGGCTGGAAAACTGCGCGAAGAATCCGCAACGATGGTTGTAGATGGTGTAAAACTGCGCCGACTGCATCACGCCTTGATGATCGAAGTTCACCGCGCTGAGGTCCGTGACCCGGTCCGGGATGTTCAGGAAACGGCTGCTCAGTTCCGCTTCCGAGATTCGATAACGCAGCCCCACAGACCACTCCTTGGCGAGCAACTGATTCAGGGTCAGCGCAACGCCGCGTTCCTCGTAGTCAAGCCGCTGCCGTGAGTCAAAGGGTGTGGGCCCTCCCAAGAGTCCGGCCACATAATACGAGCCGACGCCGCGCTCGCCATCGGACCGCAACCACTCCGCGTCCAGCGACGCGTACGTGCGCGTCTTCTCAAAGCGGTGATCCAGGCCGGCGTTGAAAGTTTCAAACCGCGTGCCCGGGACGAGTCCGGCGGCCGACTCCGGCACCATGCTGCGGTACGCCTGGTTGAAGCCCGCCACTTGCGTCGGCTCGAGTCGGACGGTGTTGTCGAAGAAGACACCGCCCAAGGATCGCGTGAACGCGCCTCGAAGATAAGTCACCGGCGTGATCTCGAGAATGAATCCCGCCTTCGGTGAAAGCTGGTCCTTGGAATTCTCCACGTTCGAGACCGGCGCGGTATCGACGTTGACGGGATAATCCAGGTGATCGTAGGAAACACCCCCGATCAGGCGCAGGATGGGGAACACCTGCCACTGATAGTAACCATAGGCCGAGAATCGGAGCAGGTCGTTGTCCTGATTCTGAGCTGTGGTGGTTGGAATGCGCGTGCTGAGCGACTCCGTGTGGAGGTCGGCGGTTTGAAACCGTGCTCCTGCCGCCACCTGATGCTTCTCGTTTTGCCACAACTGCTGCAACTCGCCCGAGAACGACTCGATCTCGGACAAATAATCGATGGCGTACGGCCGGGTGACCGGGCGGCGGGTGAAACCGTCAAACACCGTCATGGGGAACGCGGGGTCATCAAAACTGAAGCTATCCCTTCTCCAGCCCGCCAGCGCGAGCGTATGCACCCCGGGTTGCCACTGGTGATTCCATCCGGCATAGAGCAGGGGCGACTGCCGCTCCCTGGCGCGCTGTGTGGCGCTGAACGTGGAGGGGCTGTAGTTCTGGGCAATGTCGCCCTGATCCGCCTCGGCATAGAGGAACTGCACGTAGGCGAGATCCTGAGGCGTCACTTGATGTTTGATTTTTGCCCACAGGTCGAAACTTTCGATGTCGTTGTTCGGCCGCTGGCCACCGTCTTGCCGGTAATTCGCGTCCAGGCTGTAACTGGTGTCTCCGTACGTGCCATAATGGGAGTTGTAGCTGACCCAATCACCGCTGCTGAAGTATTCCGTGGCGGTCGAAAAGCCGACGCGGTTGCCGTCGAAAAGGCGGGAATACTCATGCAGTGACACGTTTTGGGAAAGCGATCCTCCCCCGATCGGGGCCAGAAGATTGGCCAGCAGCAACTCGCTGAGCCACGGCGCTTGATACCGCAAATTGAACTGCTTGGGATCGAGCAGCGCGAAATAGCTGTTCGCCAGAAACAAATGGGCGGAGGCACTCGCGTAATCGTAGTTCACCGCCCGCGAAGCTTCCCGCACCGCCACCTCGGTCATCCCGTTGTCTTGATAAAGCTTGGCCAGATTGGCGCTGCGCACGGCTTGATCCTGATCAAGGAGCATGCGCGATCGGAACAGGCCCCGATTCTGGTTCAGCGCTTTGGATTGTTCCAGATCCTGAATGCCCTCGTTGACGCGATGGTTCTGCTGATGGAGCAGCGCGGAATACAGCAAAGGAGTGGGATCATTCGGATCGAACCGACGCGCGAGGTCGAGTTCCTTGCCCGCCAGTTCCTTGTTGCCGGCGTTGCTCCAAGCTTTGCCGAGGTAACTGCGCAGCATGGACCGGTTCGGTTCGAGCGTGGCGGCAGTCTGCAAATCTTGCCGGCCCTCGTTGGCTTGGCCCAGGCGAATCTTGCACAGACCCCGGCCGAGCCAGGCATTGCCGAGAGCCCCATCCAAGGCAATGGCTTCATCAAACTTGGCCTGCGCGTCGCGCGTCCGGCCTTGCGCCGCCAGCATGAACCCCTTCAGGGAATGTCCCTGGGCGTTTCGAGGCGAAGATTCCAATCCGCGATTCAAAGGAGCCAGCGCTTCGGCGGTTCGGCCAAACCCAAACTCCAGCTCCGCCAGACGGACTTGGGCGAATCCGAACCCCGGAGCTTTCTCCACCGCGGCCCGGGCCGCCTTGCGGGCGTCCTCCAAGCGGCCTTGAGATTGGGCGTGATAGGAGTGAGCCAGCCATTCCGTGCTGGTCGCCGGGGGAAGGCTGCGCGCCCAGGGCTGCCCTTTCACCGCCGCCACAACTTCGCGAAGGGCATCCGCCAGCGGGGACCGGGCTCCCTCCATCGTTCTCAACGCCTCCGGCACCTGTCCCGCCGCCAGATTCAATGCCGCCAGATAAATCTTCTCGCCCTCGCTCGCCGGGGTTCGGTCGGAGGGATACAACGCAAGAGCTTTCAGCAAATCTCCGCTTCGGTAGGCCTGGATTGAACCTTGAAGGGCTGAAGGCGCAGCTCCCCCGAAATCGAGGTCATCGGGATTGACGACGCCAGGATAGTAAAGGGACCACTGGATGATTCCGACCGCGTCCAGCACCGCCGTTTTGCGAGGAGCACCCGTGGCATCCACCACGCCTTGTTCACCGCTGAGCAGCGAAACTTGGCTGATCTCGTTCTTGAGATCGACGGCCCCATCGATCAGGGTCACCACCGTGCGGCCGTCTTCCTCGACATCAATGTTGAATTCGGTCCCGCGTATGGCCCCGGAGGCCCGGGGGGTCTTGAATTCGGTCTCGACCGGGTTTTCCCGATTGAAGAAGTAGGTCGATCCTCGCTGAACATTGAGCACGTTCTTGCCCTGGGATTCGTCCGGTTCCACCTCCATGCTGGTAAGCTGGTTCAAGCGCACCACGGATTGATTGGAAAGCCGGAGTGTGGCTCGGCTCTTCAAGCCGGTGCGCAACCGGTCCTTGACCCGGATCGCCATGTTCGTTTGCGCCGGCGTCCAATCCGAAGCACCAAGGCGAAACACATCAACCTTGCCTTCCGCCGTGAGCAGCACCGCGTTGCCTTGGCTGCCTGAGGAAGCCGTGGTTTGGGAGTGGAGGACGGGCATGGATGCAAGCACCCAGCCGGCCACAAGGAGAAAAAGATTGAGGGTTTTCACGAAAAAATCTGGCAGGCGCAGCTCCGAAAGCTGGGCAGCATGATACCGATTTTTGCCCCGAAGACGATCCGAATAACGAGACGCGGCGATGCCTAGGCGCGGACGCGTGTGAAATCTGCGAATCGAGCCGGGAATCGACCCAACGAAATGCGGCCCAAACCTCTCCCGCACATGAGGCGCGGTTGAGTTGGAGCCGGGATGGATTCTCGGGCGAATCCATGGAGGCCCGGGCTTCCCCTCCGCAAAAGCGTCAGGCCATCCCTTACTCGGCTTTCGGCTTCTCGAACTTCGAATCGGGAATCTCGACGTTCTGCTTCACCTCGTCGATCTTGGTCGTGATGCTGATCGCGGGATTGATCTGCCGCAGCTTGAACGGCATTTTCACCCCTTCAACTTCCTTGTAATCCTCGAGGTAATTCTCGAAAGCCATTTTCCCTTGAGGCCCCTCGAACTCGAAGTCGCTCCGGATCAAAAACCCCGACTTGACGTCGAAAAACATGGTTTCAGGGGAACCTTCTGCCGGAATGGCTTCAACGACATAGACTTCGGACTCGCCGAGCTTGCTTTTCTCCTTCACCGTCATCTTTGGGTAGAGCTCCTTCAACTTGGCATCCTTGTGGAACTCGACGGACCGCTTGAGCATGGACAGTTCCGAGTCCTTCAATTCACGGACTCCTGTGAGCGGATCCTTGGACCACCCAATCTTGCCATTGAATCCTTGTTGAATCGTCCCCAGTCCTTCGATTTCGATCACGGTCAGCATCTTGTCGGGCGATTTTGCGAAGATCTGGGCGGCACCTTTCAAGCCCATGGCCGGCATTTCAATGTTCCCTTTGATGACCCTTGATTTGGCTTTCAGGATCGCCTCTTTCCCGCCCACCGCCTGCATGTACTTTTCAATCAGGCTCTCCGCCGTCGGGAGCGCTGCTGACTCGGGCTTGGGTTTGACCTCTTGCGCCAAGAGCGCGGACGAACCGCAAACCCAAAGGAAAGCTGTGAAAAAGTGGAAGAGAATTCGGGATGCACGATGCATGGCGGAGACAGTAGGCCGAGTTCGCCTCTTTGACAAACGCATTCCCCGAACGATCTCTGCCCAGCGCCAAAACCCTGGAAATCGGACCCGGACGCCCCTCCAACTTGGGGGCAGGAAGAGCCCGGCCATCGAGCGGCGTGCGCCTGCGGCGGGCCTGCTGCCCAGTCCAGCCCAAACACGATTTAACTTGCGCTTGGCCCACAACTTCTATTTTGTTCAAATCGCTCCGAACGAAAAAAACGCCGGAGCGAGCGTTCTGCTGAAGTTTGAGCTCTCCCACGCGAAGCGACGGGCGCGAAGCGTCTCGATCCTCCGGCGGCCGGATCCTCTCCCAGTTCCCTTTATCATGCGCATTCTGTTGTCCGGTTGCGCCGGTTTCATTGGATTCCACCTGGCTCGTCGCCTCTTGCGTCGAGGCGATGAAGTGGTCGGTTTCGATAACTTGAATGATTACTACAATGTGAGGCTCAAACAGGCCCGGCTCGATCAACTGCTGCCCCATCCCTCCTTCTCATTTCGCAAAGCGGATCTTGCCGACCGTTCCGCCCTGCGTGACCTCTTCGCCGAATCCCAACCTCGGCGGGTGATTCACCTGGCCGCCCAGGCCGGCGTGCGTTATTCGATCAGCAACCCCGAAGCCTACATCGACTCCAATCTCCTGGGCTTCGGCAACATGCTGGAAGGTTGCCGCCGCCACCGCGTGGAACATCTGGTTTATGCCTCGTCCAGTTCTGTCTATGGCGCCAACACCACGATGCCGTTCTCGGTTCATCACAACGTCGATCATCCCCTAAGCCTTTACGCGGCCACGAAAAAAGCCAATGAGTTGATGGCTCATACCTACAGCCATCTCTATGGTCTTCCCACCACCGGCCTGCGTTTCTTTACGGTTTACGGACCCTGGGGGAGACCCGACATGGCGTTGTTCCTGTTCGCGAAAGCCATCCTCGAAGGCCGGCCCATCGACGTCTTCAATGAAGGGAACATGCAAAGGGATTTCACTTACATCGATGATATCGCCGAAGGTGTCGAGCGGGCGTGTGACGTCGTGGCGAGTCCATCCTCCGACTGGAACAGCGATCATCCGGATCCCGGCACCAGCAAGGCTCCCTTCCGTCTGTATAACATCGGCAATCACCAGCCCGTTCCCTTGCTGCATCTGATTGCTTGCCTCGAGAAATCCCTGGGACGGCGGGCTGAGAAACGGCTTCTGCCCATGCAGCCCGGCGATGTGGCAGCCACGTTTGCCGATGTGGACGACCTCGCTCGCGACACGGGCTTCAAGCCCGCGACACCCATCGAGGTCGGCGTCGAGCGCTTCGTCGCCTGGTATCGCGAGTTCTACGCCGTCTAGCCGGCCCTCTCGGGTCAGATCCTGCCTCTTCGAAACACCGATTCCCGCATGGTGCCCCCGGTGGACAAGCGAAAATTGAGCGAACTGCGGTCGAAGTCTGCCACGACCGAGTCTCGGACACGCAGGGAAATGATCGATGCCTGCTCGCGCTTCTGCCACCTCATGGGATTGCCTCGCTCCATCGGCCAGATCTACGGACTCCTCTATCTCTCCGCCAGCCCTCTTTCCCTAGATGACCTGGTCAGCATCTTGAACATTAGCAAAGGCAGCGCCAGCACGGGCACGCGGCAGCTCTCTCAATGGGGCGCCATCCGCCAGATTTGGATCTCGGGGGACCGGCGGGATTACTATGAAGTCGTCACCGACCTCGTAGAGTTCATCCGCGCCAGCTACCAAAATTACGTCCGCCCCCGCCTGCACGCGACCACCCTCCGCCTGGACAGCCTGACCTCGAGCCTGGACGAGGACGCGGCACGCGGGCTTCTCACGCCGGACGAGCTACGTCTCTGCAGCGAACGGATCAAGGCTTTGGCGCGCATCCAAGGAAAGCTGAGACTCGTGTTGCCTATGGCTGAGAAATTGATGCTCTAGAGCACGGCCGGCCTCTTTCTATCACGCATGCAATTTGTTGATCTCAAGACCCAATATCGGCGACATCAAGACGAGATTGACGCGCGTGTTCGCAAGGTGTTCGAACACGGCCAGTACGTCATGGGTCCCGAAGTTGAGGAATGCGAGGCCGCTCTGGCTGCCTTTGTCGGAGTCAAGCATGGCATTACGGTTGCCAGCGGGACGATGAGTCTCGAAATCGCATTGCGGGCTCTCGAGATCGGGCCTGGCGACGAGGTGATCACCGTTCCCTTCACCTGGATCAGCAGTGCCGAAGTGATCAATCTGGTGGGGGCCACTCCGGTGTTTGTCGATATCGAACCCGCCACCTTCAATATCGACATTACCAAGATCGAGGCGGCGATGACGCCCAGAACCAAAGCGATCATCCCGGTCAGCCTCTTCGGTCAGATGCCGGATTATGACCGTATCAACGCGCTCTGCGAGCCGCGCGGCATCACGGTGATCGAGGACGCGGCGCAAAGTTTTGGGGCCACGCGAGAGGGGCGCAAAAGTTGCAGTGTGACCCGTATCGCCAGCACCAGCTTTTTCCCCGCCAAACCTCTCGGATGTTACGGCGATGGAGGAGCCCTGTTCACAAACGATGACGCTCTCGCGCAGCAGATGCGGGACATCCGAATCCATGGCGGCAAGCGCCACCATCACACGGTGGTTGGAACCAACGGCAGATTCGATACCTTGCAGGCTGCGGTCATCCTGGCCAAACTGCCTCACTTCCCTGAGGAGGTGGAGGCTCGATCTCGGATTGGTCATGCCTATACCGAAAGGCTGCGAGCCAGTTGCGTGACACCCGAGGTGGCTTCAGGCAATACTCATGTCTACGCGCAATACACCATTCGAGTGCCGGAGCGCGATGTTGTCGCCGCCCGCTTGAAAGACAAAGGAATCCCGACGGCCATTTATTATCCGAAGTGCCTTCACGAGCAGCCCGTCTACGCAAGTCCGGGCTATCCTTGGGGGGCGTTTCCGGTCGCGGAACGTGCTTCCCGGGAAGTGCTCAGCCTGCCGATGCATCCTTTCCTCGACCCCGCCGAAATCGATGACGTCTGCCAGGGCGTTCGCGAGGCTGCCCCACCCCATCTCCCGTGAACTTCTCAGCCCCCGTCAAGACTCCGCCCGTCCCCACCCCCGCCCAACCCGCGCTCGCTCTCGTGGGATGCGGCTATTGGGGGCGCAATCTGGCCCGCAATTTTCAAGCGCTCGGCGCGTTGCACACGCTCTGCGACATGAACGAATCGCTGCTCGACGGCTTCGATTCAGGATATGAAGGGGTGAAAAAATGCACCGATGTGGATCGAGTGCTGGCCGATCCCGCCATTCGCCAAATTGCCATCGCCTCCCCCGCGTCCACTCATTTCTCACTCGCTCAGGCGGCCCTTGCGGCAGGCAAGGACGTGTTTGTCGAGAAACCCCTCTGCCTGGAACCCGAACAGGGCCTCCTGCTCGCGCAAGAGTCATCCCGGAAAGGCCTCATCCTCATGGTGGGGCATCTCCTCCAATACCATCCCTGCATCGGCGCGCTTCAAGCTTTGGTCGCGTCCGGCGAACTCGGGCGGCTGTTCTACGTGACTTCAAACCGGCTTCATCTCGGACGCATCCGCCGCGAGGAGAATGCCCTTTGGAGTTTCGCGCCCCACGACATTTCGGTCATTCTCTCCCTGGCGGGCCACCGCGTGCCCGATTGGGTCCAGTGCACCGGCGACTGCTACCTAACCCCCGGGGTTCATGACACCACGCTCACCTCGCTCCGTTTCGTAGGCGGTTTTCGAGCTCACATCTACGTCAGTTGGCTGAATCCATTTAAGGAACAGAAACTGACCGTCGTCGGTTCCCAGGGCATGGTCGTATTTGACGACACGCAGCCCTGGGAGTCGAAGTTGCGGCTGCACCGCCATTACCTCACCTGGGAGCGCGGCGAGCTTCCCGTGCCCAACACCACCCGCAACTGCGAGTACCTCAAGGTCGAGGAAGTCGAGCCCTTGTCCAACGAATGCCGGCACTTTTTGGACTGCTGCGCGACCCGCACCCCGCCCCGAACCGATGCCATGGAAGGAGTGCGAGTGTTGCGCGTTCTCGAAGCCGCCCAAAAGAGCCTGCTGGACGAAGGCACGCCAACGTCATTGTCCGCGGCGCCAGCGCACCCGACAGGGGGCCCATCGCCGTACATCCATCCCTCCGCGGTCGTGGATCCAGGCGCCACCCTCGGCCCCGGGAGCAAAGTCTGGCATTTTGCGCACGTTTGCCAGGGAGCCGTGATCGGGGAGCGCTGCATCCTGGGGCAGAATACCTTCGTGGCGGGAGGCGCCCGGCTCGGAAACAATGTGAAGGTTCAAAATAACGTCGCGGTGTATTCAGGAGTCACCATCGAGGACGACGTTTTTCTGGGGCCTTCCTGTGTGCTGACCAACGTGACGAATCCCCGGTCTCAAGTCAATCGGCAGTCCATTTACGAACGCATCGTGATTCGCCGGGGAGCGACCGTCGGAGCCAATGCCACTCTGGTTCCTGGAGTGATTCTTGGCCGCTACAGTTTCGTCGCCGCGGGAGCCGTCGTCACCCGGAGCGCGCCCGATTATGCCTTCCTGGTCGGCGCTCCGGCCAGGCAGAAGGGTTGGATGAGCCGCCATGGACATCTCCTCAAGCCTGATCCGGATGGCATCTTGCGATGCCCGGAATCAGGATTGCGCTACCAGGAAGCCCAACCCGGACGGTTGCACTGCCTGGATCTGGATGAGGAGGCGCCCCTGCCCGAATCCATGCGCCTCGGACGCCTTGCCTACGACGACTTCAAGAGCGCCGGGCCTGCAACCTGAATGCCTAACCCGCGTCATTCACATTCGGCTGGCCCGGAAATGCCCGGTCGTGAAACGAGTATAAAATTTCCGGGCGAGGGAACCGTGGAACATTCACTTCCGATTTTCTCGCTGGTTCTTTTGACCTGGAGCATTGTTGCACTTCGGTCACAGGCCCATGGCCAGGGCATGCTCCCTCAGTGCGCCTCGCTCCAGGTCAAAATCCCGGCGCGGGAAAATCGGAATTAATTGTTGCGCGATTCGTAAGACACAAGAGCCACATTTATGGAACTCAAGAACAAGCGAATCCTGGTGATCGGCGGAGCCGGATTGATCGGCAGCCACGTGGTGGATGAACTCATCCAAACGGAAGTCGCTGAAATTCGAGTCTACGACAACCTTGTGAGAGGCAGCGTCGACAACCTCGCCTCGGCCTTGCAGGACAAACGGGTCAACCTGTTCCCTCATGGCGGGGACGTGCTGCAACGGGATATTCTCGACCGCGCCTTCGAGGGCATCGACGGCGTGGTTCACCTGGCCGCGCTTTGGCTCCTGCACTGCCACGAGTACCCGGAGTCCGCGTTCGAAGTGAATATTCGCGGCACCTTCAATGTGTTGGAAGCCTGCCGGCGTCATCAAGTCAAGAAACTGGTCTATTCTTCAAGCGCCAGCGTCTACGGCGACGCCGTCGCCGAACCCATGACCGAAGAGCATCCCTACAACAATTGGACTTTCTATGGCGCCACCAAAATAGCCGGGGAACACATGCTCAAGGCTTATCACAAGCGCTATGGCCTCCACGGCGTCGGGCTCCGCTACATGAACGTTTACGGGCCGCGCCAGGATTATCGGGGTGCCTACATCGCCGTCATGATGAAGATTCTCGACTGCGTAGACCGCGGGGAGAGGCCCAAAGTCTTCGGGGACGGATCGCAAGCCTACGATTTCATCCACGTGCGCGATGTCGCCCGCGCCAACGTCTGCGCGCTTCAGTCCAACTGCCCGTTCGGTTTCTTCAATGTCGGACGGGGCATCAAGACCTCGATCAAAGAGCTCGCGGAGCTTCTGCTGCGTCTGAGCGGGCGCGAGTCGTTGGGCATTCAATACGAACCGGCTGGACAAACGTTTGTCACCAACCGGGTCGGCTGTCCCAAGGCCGCCGAGCGGGAGTTGGGGTTTCGCTGGAGCCTCGATCTTGAGGAAGGAATGCGCTCCCTGATCGAGTGGCGCAACACACACAAGTCGGAAGTCGCTGCGCGGCAGCGCGCCGTCGGGCTACACGCATGCGCCCGATGACAGACACGCCCGCCCGCACGCCGATCATGCCTACGGCCCGGCCCGTGCAGATCTCCCTCCCTTCCACCGGCGAGGACGAATGGCAGGCAGCCAAGGGACCGCTCATGAGCGGCTGGCTCACGCAGGGACCCAAAGTCGCAGAGTTCGAGCGCGCCTTTGCCGCGCGGCATCAAGTGAAGCACGCGCTTGCCGTCACCAGTTGCACTACGGGCCTGCACCTGGCGCTCGCCTCGCTGGGCATCGGTCCCGGTGATGAAGTCATCGTGCCGGCGTTCACATGGGTATCGACCGCCAACGTGGTGCTCTACTGCGGAGCCACGGTGGTCTTCGCAGACGTCGTCCCACGCACCAACAACATCTGCCCGCGCGATCTCGCCAAACGCGTCACTCCCCGCACCAAGGCGGTGATCCCCGTCCATCTCTTCGGACTCTGCGCGGACATGGACGCCATACGAGCTGCTATCCCCGCGGGCGTTCCCATCATCGAAGACTGCGCCTGCGCCGCAGGGGCATCGTGGCGCGGCACCCCGGCCGGCGGTCTTGGCACCTGCGGCGTCTTCTCGTTCCACCCCCGCAAGTCGATCACGACCGGCGAGGGCGGCATGCTCACCACCAACGACGACCGACTCGCTGAGGTCGCCAACGCGTTGCGTAACCACGGCGCGTCGGTGTCCGAAGAGCAGCGCCACCGTGGCCCCACGCCCTACCTGCTGCCTGAGTTCAACCTGCTCGGCTTCAATTACCGCATGACCGACCTGCAGGGCGCAGTCGGCCTCGCGCAGCTCGCCAAGCTCGACCGCTTCATCGCAGACCGCGACCGCTGGGCGCAGTGGTACCTGCAGCAGCTCGCGGGTATCCCGTGGCTGCGAATGCCGCAGCGATCCGCTGCCGGCAGCCATGCATGGCAGGCCTTCGTCACCTACGTGGACCCTGCCACTGCCCCGCTGCCGCGCAACCGCATCATGGAACTGCTGCAGGCTGCGGGTGTCGCCACGCGTCCTGGCACCCATGCCGTGCACATGCTCGGCTATTACGCCAGGCGCTACAGCATCAGTCCCACCGACTACCCCGGCGCCATGGACTGCGACCGCAACACCATGGCGATCCCGCTGCACAACCGCATGGACGAGGCCGACTACCGCCACGTGGTCGCCTGCCTGAAGGCCATCGGCTGAACCCATGTGCGCGGTAATCGGCGTTATCCACCTTGATGGTGGACCGGTGTCGCCGGTCGTGCTCAAGCGCATGACCGACGTGATCGCGCATCGTGGGCCCGACGGTGAAGGCCACTGGATCGAGGGGAATGTGGGGCTCGGACACCGCCGCCTGGCGATCATTGACCTCAGCCCGGCCGGTCACCAACCCATGGTGAGCGCCGACCACCGCTGGGTACTCAGCTACAACGGCGAGATCTACAACTTTCGCGAGCTTCGCGCGGAACTTGAGGCGGCTGGCGTCTGGTTTCGTAGCCAGACCGACAGCGAGGTTGTCCTCTACGCGCTCGCCCGCTGGGGCACCGATGCTCTGCTCAAGTTCAACGGCATGTTTGCGCTCGCTTTGTGGGACCGCAAGGAACGCACCCTGCTGCTCGCGAGAGATCGCTACGGCATCAAGCCCATCTACTACAGCGACCAGTCGGGCACGTTCGCGTTCGGATCCGAACAGAAGGCGATCACCGCGCAGCCCGGCTTCCGCCGCGTGCTCAACAAGCCCGCGCTACTCGAGTACTTCACCTTCCAGAACATCTTCACGGACCAGACGCTGCTCCAGGACATCCGCATCCTGCCGGCTGGTCACTTCCTGACGCTCCGCGCCGAAGAAGGCGCCCGCCCCGCCCTGCACCGCTACTGGGACTACCGCTTCCGCGAGCCCGAGAAGCCGCTTCGCCGCGAGGACTACATCGAGGAGCTCGACCGTCTCTTCAGGCAGGCCGTGAACCGCCAGCTCGTGAGTGATGTGGAACTGGGTGCATATCTCTCGGGCGGCATGGATTCGAGCTCCATCACGGCGATTGCCGCCCAGAGTTTCCCGAACCTCAAGACCTTCACCTGCGGGTTCGACCTCAGTTCCGCCTCAGGCATCGAGCTCGCCTTCGACGAGCGCGCCAAGGCCGAGGCCATGTCCGCCAAGTTCAAGACCGAGCACTACGAGATGGTGCTCAAGGCCGGCGACATGGAACGGTCGCTGCCTGCGGTGGCGCGGCACCTCGAGGAGCCGCGCGTCGGGCAGAGCTACCCCAACTACTACGCGGCGAAGCTCACGAGCAAGTTCGTGAAGGTGGTGCTGTCGGGCAGCGGCGGCGACGAGCTCTTCGGCGGCTACCCGTGGCGCTACTACCGGGCCGCCAACTGCCAGAACTTCGAGCAGTACATCGACCAGTACTACCTGTACTGGCAACGGCTCGTCGACAACCGAACGCTGAAGACAATGTTCGCGCCTGTGTGGAGCGAAGTGAGCCATGTGTGGACACGGGATATCTTCCGAGACGTGTTCGCCACACATGACAACGAACTGCAGCGTCCAGAGGACTACATCAACCACTCCCT
>VHDF01000028.1 GCA_016871495.1 Verrucomicrobiota bacterium
TGCAGACGGCGTTAAGCAACGCGGCGTTGCGACGTCACGGGTTTTGGATGCCATCCGACCTTGCGGCCACCGTGTGAAGGGCCGCTGCGTTCAACCGCCGGATGCGGAAAACCGCACGTCCGGTGGTGTGGGAGGGTGCCGGGGCGCAATCCCCGGCACCCGACCCGATCAGCAGACAGGGCTGTCTGCGTTACCAAGACAACCTCTGGAGGCACGGGGCACCGCGAGGGATGGCGGTTGAGGATTCTTTTTTTCGAAAGAAATGGCGTGGTGCGCGAGGGGTCAGTAGGGTTCAAGCCAGTGAAGATTGCATTTGTTGGGGACATTGTGGGGGAACCGGGGCGCCGGGCGGTGCAGCGGCTCTTGCCGCGGCTGCGACAAGCGCACGGGATTGTGTGTGTGGTCGCCAATGGGGAAAACGCGGCGGGCGGTTCGGGAATCACACAGGAAACAGCGGCCGAGATTTTTTCAGGAGGCGTGGATGTCATCACCACGGGCGATCATGTCTGGGATCAGAAAGAGACGGCCCATTTCATCCAGCAAGAATCGCGGCTCTTGCGTCCTTGTAATTATCCCGCGGGCACCCCGGGGAACGGCAGCTTCATCCATCGCATGGAGGATGGCAGTGCGATTGGCGTGGTGAATGTGCAGGGACTGACGTTCATGCCTGATTTGCGGGATCCATTTGAAGCTGTGGAGGAAGAATGGCGCCGTCTGCGGGCCGACACGCGGGTGGTGATCGTGGATTTTCACGCGGAGGCCACTTCGGAGAAAGTGGCTTTGGGACGGTTTATGGACGGGAAGGTCAGCGCGGTCCTGGGCACGCACACGCATGTGCAGACGGCGGACGAACGGGTGTTTCCAGGCGGGACGGCGTTTCTATGTGACGCGGGGTTTACCGGGCCTCATGAGAGTGTCATTGGACGAGAAATCGAGCCGGTCATCCGCCGTTTTCGCACGCGCATGCCGCAACGCTTCGGCGTGGCAAGGGGAGACGTGCGGATGCAGGGGGTCATCCTCGAAGTCGATCCTGAATCGGGGCGATCCCGATCCATCGAGCGGTTCTCGATTCCTTTGGAAGAGGGCACCGCCTAGGTTTTAGTCCGGCAACCTTCGATTCCGAGTATGGCGGGACTTCAACAGACCGGTTGGGACTTCGATGCTCCGCCCCCTGAACGAGGATCTTCGTCACGGGCGGAGTCCTCCAATCGGACCTGGTCCGTGAGTGAATTGACGTCGCGCCTCAAGGGTTTGATCGAAACTCAATTTCGATCCGTCTCGGTCCGGGGTGAGATTTCCAACTTGCGCATCCAGAGTTCCGGGCACGCGTATTTTGGGTTGAAGGACGAGGGCGCGCAGCTTTCCTGTGTGATGTTCAAGTCGGCTGGGGCCGAGTCTCGCCGGTTGCTGGCGGATGGGTTGAGTGTGGTGGCGACGGGGGAGATGAGCGTCTATGAGCCGCGGGGCCAGTATCAACTGGTTGTTCGTCAAGTGGCCTTGGAGGGGCAGGGGGCGTTGCAACTGGCGTTCGAGCGCTTGAAGCAGAAGCTGCGCGAGGAGGGGTTGTTCGACCCTGGAAAAAAGAGGCCCATCCCCAGGCATCCCCAGCGTGCCGGGGTGGTGACTTCTCCCACGGGTGCGGCGCTGCGCGACGTGTGCCATGTGCTGGCGAGGCGCGACCCGGGTTTGCGGCTTTTGCTGGCACCCTGCCGGGTGCAAGGCTTGGACGCGGCGCGGGAGATTTGCGCCGCCCTTGAAGCGCTCAACCAGTGGAGCCGTGTTCAGCCCCCGGGCCAGAAGCTCGACGTCATTCTGATGACGCGTGGTGGCGGCAGCCTGGAAGATTTGTGGTGTTTCAACGAAGAATCGGTGGCGCGGGCCATCCGAGCTTCCGTCATTCCGGTCATTTCCGCGGTGGGCCACGAGATTGATTTTACCATTGCGGACTTCGCCGCGGATTTGCGCGCGGCGACTCCAAGCGCGGCGGCGGAGATCTTGAGTGAAGGTGCGATGCAGGCTCGCGACTTCGTGGAGGAAGTGGGACAGTCACTTTTCAGATCTGCGCGGCGCGGGTTCGATGCGGCCTGCGATGGCTTGGACGGAGCGCGGGGTCGATTGGCACGGGCGCATCCGCGGCGCCAGTGGGAGGATCGTGTGCAGCGGGTGGACGAGGTGGTGGATCGTTGGCAGAAGTCTTGGGTTGCGGCGCTGGCGTTGAAGAAGCAGGAGGCCCGGGCGTTGGGGGCGCGGGTGGCCTTGCGGCTCTTGAGGCCGCGTTTGGACGCGGCGAGGATGGGTGTCCAGCAGTGGCGCACCCGGTTGGAGAGTGCCGCGCGGCACGGGCTGAATCAGAAAAGCTCCGGCTGGGAATCGGCTCGGTCGCGATTGCGGGCCCTCTCACCTGACGCTGTCTTGGAGCGCGGTTATTCGATCACCCGCCGGGAGAGGGATGGTGTGATCGTGCGCCGGGCGGGGGATGTCGAGGATGGCGAGGTGTTGCTGACGAGGGTTTCTGCCGGGGAACTGCGCAGCCGGTTGATCTGACACGGAGAGAGCAGGGCGCTCCGTGGCAGCGAATCGGAATGCGGATCAAGGCTGCGTCAGTGTGCCATGGCCTGCGCGCGGCGCCGGCCTTCGGTCAAATAATCCAGGCAGTTTGCCAGGCGTTCCTTGAGTTCCTTGCGATGGATGATCGCGTCGATCAGCCCGTGGTCGCGCAGGAATTCGGCGGTTTGGAAGCCGGGAGGCAACTCCGCTTGGGTGGTATCTTTGATGACGCGCGGCCCTGCGAAACCGATCATGGCGCCGGGTTCGGCGAGGATCAGATCTCCGACGCTGGCAAAACTGGCCATGACACCGGCGGTGGTGGGGTGGGTGAGCACGCTGATGAAAGGGAGGTTTTGTTTGGCGTGGTAGGCCAAGGCTCCGCAGGTTTTGGCCATTTGCATCAGGCTGAACATGCCTTCGTACATGCGCGCGCCGCCGCTGGTGGCGATCAGGATGACGGGCAGATGCCGGTCCGTGCAGGTTTCCACCAAACGGGTGATTTTTTCTCCAACCACGGAACCCATGGATCCTCCCAGAAATCCGAAATCCATCACGCCGAGCCCTGTCCGATGGGAGCCGATTTGAGCCAAGCCCGTCAGCACGGCATCCTTGAGCCCGGTCGATTTCATGTAACTCCGCAGTTTGTCCGCGTAGGAAGCGGCACCGGTGAATTTCAGGATATCCACACTGGTCAGTTCCGAGTCCATTTCCTCGAACGAACAGAGTTCGACCAGGGCATGAATGCGTTCTCGCGCCGAAATCGGGAAGTGGTGTTCGCAGCGATTGCAGACTTTGAGGTTGGCGTCGAGTTCCTTGTCATGGAGCAAATGGGAGCACTTGGGGCATTTGGTCCAAAGACCTTCCGGGATCTCCCGTTTCCGCGATTTGCCCGCCCCGATTTTCCCCTTCTTTACAAAGCTTGTTTCGCCTTTCAGTTCGGGCGGGGTGACGGCAGGTTCCACCGTTTCAAGTCCGAGCGTGCGCTTCGTAAAGGTGCTGGTTCCCATGTGCGGTGGTCACTCTAGTCTTCAAATCCCCAGGCTGTCGATTCGCGATTCGAGCCGTCCTAAGTTGAGGGCGGCCTGGCCCACCAAGCCTCGAGCGAGGGTCCAAACCGCCACTTCCTCCGCCCCGGCCTTGAGGAGTGACCTTGCACAGGCATCGGTGGTCGCCCCCGTGGTCAACACATCATCCACCACCACGATTCGCGCGGCTCTAACCATTTCTAAGTTATTGACTGTAAATGCTTTGTTGACGTTTCGACGGCGGTCTTCGCGTCCCAAAGCGGTTTGGGTTGACGTATTTTGGACACGGCTGAGGCAGCGAACGTTCAGTGGAATTCCGGTGGCGGAGCTTAGTTCTCGGGACAAACACTCGGCCTGGTTGAATTCTCTTTCGCGACGCCGGACAGGGTGCAGTGGAACCGGCACGATCCAGGTCCAGCTACCTGATTGAAGTGAGGGGGCCGCTCTGGCGACGAAGAGGGAGGTCAAAAAGGGCTCGAAGTATTTATGGCCGTTGTATTTGTACCGATGAATGATCTGGGAAAAGGTGGGTGTCACGATGAGACAGGAACGAGCATGACTGAAGGCCAAATCCATGTCCTCGCAGTTGGCGCAGCGGAAGTTCGAATCCATACTCCCTGCGTAGGGGAGCGCGCATTTCTCACAGAAGGGCGGTTGGAGCCATTGCAAGCCATTTTGGCACGCGGCACAGACAAACCCGGATTCGCACGAGGCGCGTTTCAGTCGGCAGATTTGGCACCAAGGCGGGAAGACCAAGTCCAGTGCAGTCTTGAGCCAGAGATGTGAGTTGGAGGCCAGTTTCTGCAGTAAACCTGGATCAATGGACGGCGCTTCGCTTGGTGAGTGGCTCATGGGAGGTGCTCCTTCGCGCTATGAAGATATAAACCACGAGCAACACGGGCAAGGCAATCCAGCCGTCAATGAGGCGTTCGCTACCCCAGACGCGTGGGGAGGCGCTCGAGACTGGATCGGTAAGGAAACCGTACATTTTTAGCCAGAAGACCCAGCCGGCGTGGAGCGCTGCGGGTCCCCAAAGGGATCCAGACTTGAGGTGCCATCGACCCAGGATGAGGCCTGCCACGAGCAGGTTGAGGAATGCGGGAAACAAGGAAGGCAGATCGACGAAGCCGGCGGTCATTTGCGCGAGCACGGAGAATCCCGAATCCCATTTGATATCTCCCTCATGCTGAACTCGGCGGAAAAAATGGGTGATGGCATAGACGGAACTGCTGAACCAGAGTGCGGCTTTTGGACCCCAAGCTGGTCGTGTTCCCCCCAGCAGCATGCCCCTGAAAAGGGATTCTTCGATGAGGGCAACTGCCACGGCAGAAAGGGCGGCTTTTCCGACTGATTTCAGGGTTGAAGGCAAGGTCAGAGAGGTCTGGAGTTCGTGCGCACCGGCAAGCCAGGCGAGAATCCCCAGGGAGATCCAACCGACGAGAAATCCGTGGGCGAGTTCGCGTCCGGGAGCCGGTTGGGGGGTCCATCCCAAGCCGGTGATCCCGCGAAGATTTAAAAAACGGCCCAGCGGCCAGAGTCCTGCGATGGCGATCAATAACAGGCAGCGATTGACGTAGCGATGGAACGGCGCCGAAGCGAGACCTTGCCAGGCTGGGTGATGCTCAGCCAGGAATTGGACCAAGGCATGGAGCCAGGGGGCGAGGATCGCCGCTCCGAGGAACACTGCGGTGAAGTATCCGAGAAGCGCCAAACCGGTGCGTTTCATGCGTGGTCTCCACGCGAAACCGCGTTCTCTGAGAGTTTCCTGTGGGGCAGGAGACTGACAAGTGGGGTGGTTCCAAGCCGATGGACCCCTGACAAAACGGGAAAAATCCACCAAAAATTGGCTGGAGCGGCTGGGGGGGCGGGACGCGGGTCTGGATTCATGCAAGGTTCTGCGTTGCAAAAACCTTTGGCACGGGAACCGCTGCCATGATAGACGATTCGCCGCGCCGGGTGCGGTTCATTTGGGGAAACATGTTTGGATTGAGCAGACAGACAGCGGTCACGCAGGGGCCATTCGGCCCTTTCCAGCTCCATGAGTTGATCAATTCGGGGGGCATGGCGGAGATTTGGCTGGCGACGAACGCGAGGAACGAGCACCTCGCTCTGCGATTGATGCAGGAGACATCG
The DNA here is from genome assembly GCA_016871495.1 of Verrucomicrobiota bacterium. Taxonomy (NCBI): domain Bacteria; kingdom Pseudomonadati; phylum Verrucomicrobiota; species Verrucomicrobiota bacterium. The sequence continues at coordinate 5,706 of VHDF01000028.1, forward strand.
GGTTTCGATTTTCTGAGCAAGAAGCGTTTTCTCAGGGGTTCGGAAGTGCTTTCGACCATGTCGCCGCACGATTCGGTGATTCGCTATTTGGGACATGGCAAAATCAACGGTATTCTCTATCAAGCCACGGAGTACGTTGAAGGCGCCAATTTGAAGCAATGCATGGCGCGCAATGACGAGAATCTTGCGGAGTTCGTCGGAAACATCATCCTTGATGCCGCCTCGGCTCTGGAGCACGTGCATGACTCAGGATACATGCACCTCGATTTCAAGCCTGAGAATATCATGGTGACGGCCAATGGAGGTTCCCGCCTGATTGACTTCGACCTGGCTCAGCCGATTCCGGACAAACCCAAGAAATTGACGGGGAACCCCGGCACTCCTGCTTACATGGCGCCCGAGCAACTGATGCGGCGTCCGATTGACCGGCGGACGGACATTTTTTCCTTCGGGGTGACGGCGTACGAGGTGCTGACCTTTCACAAGCCCTTTCCCGGTGAAACGCCAAAAGAGGTCCTGCTCAAGCAAATCGCGGATCGCCAGAATGGATTCGTTCCCCCGCGCGAGCTCAATCCGGCCATTCCGGCTGGAGTGGAGAAGGCCATTTTGAAATGCATCGAAGCGGATCCGGAACGGCGTTACCCCTACATGAGCGTGCTCGTGCGTGACCTCAAGTCCGCGCTTTACGTCTAGTGATCTGTTCAGGCCCCCGCACCTTGGACTGGGCATTCCGAGTCAGCGGTGGGCCCGCCGGAAGGAGCCATCAAGCGAATTTGGTGATGCCGGGCAGCGCGAGAGGCGGAGGGGTGAACTTCATGTTCCAATCGATGGGATCCGGCACCAAATGATCGTTCGATTGGAGGGCCTGTTCCCACGTGACTTCGAGGCCGGTGTAGGCGGCCATGCGACCCATGATGGACAGCAGGGTGCTGGTGCACATGCGGTCCCCATCGTTGATGGGATTTCCCGAACGAATCGAGGCGAAGAGTTCATCGTGCTCGGTTTGATACATGTTGTTGTTTTCGCCTTGGTAGCGCCACGCTTTGGGGCCCTGAATTTCAGGAGTGGAACGCACCCCAATGGTGCCGGTGCCCTGGGTGCCCAGCACATAATCGGCGTTCTGATTGTAGCACCCCGTTTGCTGCCGGCAGCCGAGGAACGCGCGCACTCCTTTGGCGTATTCGTAATTGATGTGGAAGTGGTCGTAAATGTTGCCCCCATGCGCGGGTATCTGTCGGCCCCCGACCGCCACGGCTTTGAGGGGCGGCACATCGCCCATCGCCCAGGCAATCTTGTCGATGCTATGCACCGCTTGCTCCACGAGCCCATCCCCGCAGAGCCAGACGAAATTGTACCAGTTGCGGATCTGCCACTCGATATCGGTCATGCCGGGACGCCTTCGATCCGCAGGCGGCATGGGCTTCACCGGTCCCGTATAATAAGTGCTGTAGAGCGCTCGAATCTCGCCGAGATCCCCTCCCAGCACGCGCTTGTAAAACTCCCGGCGCGCAAAATCGTAGCGCCAGCAGAATCCGGCGACGACCGCCAGTTTCTTCTTTTTGGCCACTTGCGCCGCCTCCATCACCATGCGGACGCCGGGTGAATCAGTTGCCATCGGTTTCTCACAAAAGACGTGCTTGTTGGCCTCAATCGCGGCCTTGAAATGAACCGGACGAAAACCCGGCGGCGTGGCCAGCAACACCACGTCGATCCCGCTCTCCAGCACTCGCTGGTAGCCGTCCAACCCGGTGAAACATCGCTCCGGGTCCACTTTGATTTTGTCCGGCGCTTCCCGGCGAAGGGCGGCGAGGCTGTTCTGCATTTGATCCTCAAACGTGTCCGCCATGGCGTGCAAGACCACGTTCTTGTCCGCCGCCAGAGCCTGGCTGGCGGCGCCCGTGCCACGTCCTCCGCAACCGATCAATCCGACTTTGAGCGTGTCGCTGCCGGCGGCATGCACGCCGCCGCCGAGGTGTAGATCTGCGGCAAGCACGCTTCCAAAAGTGAGGGTCGAAGCTCTCAGGAAGTCGCGCCGATTGGATGAAGCGGCAGGGGTTGCACTGACAGCATGTGTGGGTGTGGATGCGGATTCGTTCATACGTTGAGACGGTGTTGATTCTACTCTGCAGATTGCCTGCGGGTGGTGTGCTGCGTCAAGGCTTCGCGTCCTTCGAGACTTGGTCCTGACGGGAAGCACGAGGGGGTGGGGGTGGAGGCGCGTAGTCTTCCCCCAGCTTCATGCCTGCCGGCGGTCCGGGCGGCGGGGGGGGGTGTCCGGCGGCGATCAAAAGTTGATGCAGCGCTTGGACGGTATCCGGAGAGGGTTTGTAATTTCCCACCCGGTAACCTTCGGCAATTTTGACCGGGGTCCAGCCGTGCCGGTTGGTTTGGTGCCAGGAGGTTGCTTTGGCGCCGTGATCGGCGAGCAAACGGACGGCGAGCGGCAAATTCTTGTAAGCCGCTCCATGCATTGCGGTATCACCGTTCCGGTCTTGCGCGTTCACATCGGCCCCGAGCGCGAGCAGATACTTGAGCATCTCAAGAACTTCGGGTCCGGTGCCCGCTTCCTCGGTCGGCGCCATGGTGCCTAGGCCGGCGGCGGCCATAAGGGGTGTGCTCCCATCCGCGTTAGGAATCCCGGGGTTGGCACCCAACTCCACGAGGAGCTTGGCCATGGGCAGATCGGCGGTGGCGCAGGCGAGCAGGAATGGGGTGGCACCTTTTCGATGCAGCACAGCCTTTCCGCCCCGGCCCGAGCTGAGTTGGAGGTTCGGGTTGGCACCTCTGCGGACGATTTCCCGGATGAACTTCAAACTGCCCACCTGACCCGAACCGAGTGGAGGCGGATCGCCGTCCTCGCCATCGCCGCGGTTGGGTTTGCGCACCCACGTCAGAGCGTGCAGCGGTGAGAATCCCGAACGTTGATCGTTGGGATCAGCTCCGGCTTCCACCAACTGCAATGCGAGTTCGAAGTGCCCGCTTTCCACCGCTAGCAGGAGTGGGCTCATGCCTCGGCGGGGTCCCTTGGACACTTGCTTCCGTGGCTCAATCGTCGCTTGCACATCGGCTCCAAGACGGAGCAGAGCGGCGACGGCTTCCGAACGGCCATCGCGTGCCGCCAAATGGATGGGGCCGAACCCCGAGTCGAGCGTGATTTTCAGATGGGCCCCGTTTCGGACCAGGGCTTCGATGATGCTCGCGTGTCCTTCGGAAGCGGCCCAATGGAGGGCGGCCTGTCCTTTCGAGTCGGTGGCGTTGGGGTCTGATCCCTTCGACAAGAGGATTTGGACGGCTTCGAGATTGCCGGAGCGGGCCGCGATGGCGAGCGGCCGTTCTCCTCCTGGGGAGGTTTGCGCGGGATCCGCCCCGGCGTTGACCAGCAGGCGCGCGACGTGACCGTGGGGTGAGGCGCAGGCCAGCGCCAGGGGGGTGATGCCGAATCGATTCGTGGCATCGGGCTTGGCTCCGGCGCGGAGCAGCCAACGCGTCGAGTCGGGGTGGCCGTGAAAGGCAGCCCAGTGCAGGGCGGATGCGCCGTCTGCTTGAGCCGCGTTCGGATCGGCTCGTCGAACCAGTTGACGTTTGACTTCGGAGAAGTCCTGTCGCTCGGCTGCGTCGGCCACCGTGGAATCGGATGGCGACGGGGTTGGATTTCCGGCGTACGCGGACCAGAGCACCGCGAAGAGGCCGAAAACGGAAGCGCGTGCGCGCATGCAGGTCAGAGGGAAACCGATCCGCCGAGCTCGTCGATCTTGCCGCTGCTGTCCGCAAACTGGTCGAGTCTGACGCCGGCTTGATCGAGGAGGGTGAGGTGCAGATTAGCCAGAGGGGTGGTTTTTTCAAAACGAATGTGGCGTCCGCCACGAACTCCCGCGGTGGCTCCGCCCGCCAGGATGACGGGCAGATGGGTGTGGTCATGGACGTTGGGATTTCCCATGCCGCTTCCGTAGAGATAAAGAGAATGGTCGAGCATTGAACCGCCGCCTTCGGGGGTGTCCTTCAATTTCAGAACGAATTCGGCGAAGAGCGAAACGTGGAACTGATTGATCTTGGCCATGCGAGCGATCTTGTCCGGATCGTTGCCATGGTGGGTGAGCGGGTGATGAGCGTCGGGCACGCCCACTTCGGGGTAGGTGCGATTGCTGGTTTCGCGAGCGAGTTGGAACGTGATGACGCGCGTGATGTCTCCAAGGAGGGCGATGCGCTGCAGCTCGAACATGACTCGTGCGTGTTCGGCATAGGAAGGTGGGACCCCGGCGGGCCGGTCCATGTCCGGCAGCGCCCCTTCCTGGGAGGCGGTTTCGGCGAGTTGGATGCGTCTTTCAACTTCGCGGATCGTATCGAGGTAATTCTCGACGCGTGCTCGGTCGGCGGGCCCGAGTTCGCGATTGAGGCGGGCGAGGTCCTGTCGGAATCCATCGAGCAGACTGGCTTTGCGCCGGAGAGCGGCGCGTCGTTCGGCCTTGGATCCGCCGCCGCCGAACAATGTTTCAAAGACCAGGCGCGGGTGGGCTTCGGCGGGGAGGGGTGTGGTGGGAGAGGACCAGGAAAGGTTGTTTTGATAGACGCAGGCGTAGCCGTTGTCGCATTGGCCGGTGGTTTGGAGGAGGTCCATGGCGATTTCGAGCGACGGCAGTTGCGTCGTTTTCCCGATCTGGCGGGCGGCGATTTGATCCACCGTGGTGCCGAGATAGTAATCGGAACTCTCCGTGAGTTTGGCGCGGGCGGCGCTGAGGAAGGCGGAATTGGAGGTGGCGTGCGTGCCAGGATAGGCGTTCTTGAGTTCGAATCCGGAGAATACGTTGACGTGGTTCCGGATCGGTTCGAGCGGGGAGAGAATGGGGGAGAGCTGATCGAGAGAATGCTCGCTCCGAGGAGTCCAGCGTGTGAGATCACAGCCCATGGGCATATAGACGAACCCCAGGCGGCGCACGGGTTGGGCGGCGGTCTTAGAGAGTGCGGTGGCGGCGGGAACCATGGCGTCGAGGAGGGGAAGGGCCAGTGTCGCGCCCATGCCGCGCAGGAAAGCACGGCGAGGAAGGTGTTTGCGGGTCAAGATCATGGTTTGGACCTCATGTTAAACGGTGTGCTCTGAACAACGCCGAGAATCAAGTCTGAAACGCGGTAGCCGGACTTGGCCGCCTCGCGCACAATTTTCCTCACGGCCGGGCTGTCGGAAGGTTCCACACCACGTCCGAGCGCAAACGTCAGGAGTTTTTCGGTGAGGGTGGCGGCAAAGATGTCCGGACGCATTTGCAACCGCTGTTCGAGTCCGGCGACTCCTGCAATGACACTGCCATCGGGGAGCCCGCCGCTCACGTCGATGGGCTGGCCGTCCTCGGTGGTGCGCCATCGGCCGACGGCATCGAATTGGCCGAGGGCAAATCCCGGTGGGTCCATGAGGTTGTGGCAGCCGGAGCAAGCGGGATTGGCGCGGTGTTGAGCGAGGCGTTCGCGCATGGGGAGGCTCTCGAGGGTAGTCTTTTCGTCCAGGGAAGGAACGTTCTCCGGCGGTGGCGGCGCGGGGGTTCCCAGAATGTTTTCGAGCACCCACTGTCCTCGCAGGACGGGGGAGGTGCGAGTGGCGTAGGAGGTGACGGTCAGGACGCTGCCGTGGCGGAGCAGACCGCCTCGCTGGCGGTCGGGTCCGAGTTGAACCCGGCGGAAATGGCTGCCTTGGACGTGAGCGATGCCGTAGTGGCGAGCGAGGCGCTCGTTGAGGTAGGTGTAATCGGCGGTGAGAAGGTCGATGGCGCCGCGGTTCTCTCGAAGCACCGATTCGAAAAAGAGCCGGGTTTCCGTTTTCAACGCCTGGCGAAGATTGTCGTCGAAATCGGGAAAGAGGCGTTGATCGGGCGACACTGAATCGAGGTTGGGAAGTTGGAGCCATTGGCCGGCGAAGTTTGCGGAAAGCCGGGAAACTTTCGCATCGGCGAGCATGCGCCGCACCTGCTGGCGCAGGATGGCAGGTTGTTGAAGTTGATTGTTTCGGGCGAGTTCGAGCAGCGTATCGTCCGGTAGGCTGCTCCAAAGAAAAAAGGACAACCGGCTGGCGAGTTCGAGGGAAGTGATGCGGTAGGGCTGGCCGGAGGGGAGGTCCGTTGGATCGCGCTCGACGCGGAACAGAAAGTTGGGGTTGGCGAGAATCGAGGCGAGAGCGTGTTCGATACCGGACTCGAATCCACCCAAAGCTCGTCCGGACTCGAAATGGGCGAGCGAGCGGGAGAGGTCCACAGCATCGGGCGGGCGCCGGTAGGCTCGGAGCATGAGTTGGGAGAGGATGCGAGCGGCTTCGTTCGTGCCTGGATTCGTAGCCCGGTTGAGGTCGCCGAAGAGGATCCGGCGGCTGGGGGTCATGGAGGGGGGCGAGGGATGGAAGGGGCCTTGGATGGTGATCTCGTAGATGGCTGGGGTGAGGCGCGGGTGGCGATGCATGTTGAATCGCGCCTCCCAAGGCTGGCGCCGGGTTTGGGCGAGCTGGGGCGTGTTTTGGAGGAACGTGACTCCGATCTGTTGTGCTCCGGCGGGCAAGTTGACCTTGAAATGGAGGTGGGCATCGACCTTGGAGAAATCTCGGCGTCCGGGCGGTGGCGAAACGGTGGCCTGGCCGATCGTTTTTTTGTCGAGGAGCAACAGCAGTTGGTGGGGCTCATAAAGCCCCTCGACCTCCTCGTTGCGATCACGCGCGAGGCGGACTTGGATTTCGTAGGTGCCCGATTGCGGCGCGTGATGGGAAAGTCGAACCCCTCCGCGCGTGCCCCAGGGCATGCCCTCGACATGGCCTTCCTGGGTAAGATCAGGGCGGATGCGATAGATTTCGGCTTCGATCGAGGGCGATGGGGCTCCGACGGCGAGACGGCTTATCTTCTCGGCGGCGGCAAAGTAACGGTTGAGCAAGGTGGGAGAAAGGTTGGCGACCGTGACATTGTCGAATCCGCGGCTGGAATCCTCCTTGGGCAGCAGGGATGACGCGTCGATTTCCAGGGCGAGCAGGTCTTGGATGGCGTGTTGATATTCGGTGCGAGTGAGCCGGCGGAATGTTTCCGTGCGGCCGGGTTCCGGGTGGAGCGCGGCGTGCCGGTCGAGCTTAGACTCGATCGAGGTCAGGGCCTTCCGGTATTCTGCTTCCGAGGGGCGGCCTTTGCCTGGAGGCGGCATTTGCCGGGTGTTCAGTTTGCGAACGACTTTCTCCCAAGCGGTCGTGTATTCGGAAATCGGTTGATGGATCCACGATTCGAGATTGAGTCCCCCTTTCTTCGCGTCTGCATCGTGACAATCCAGACAATAGTTTTGGATGAACGCGCCTGGAGCGGCCTTGGAAGTCCTGGCCAGGGCCGCCTGTGCGGAAGCATCAGCGAACCCGAGGAGAAAGCCGGCCACAAGCCACGGAAGGCCCAGCGAGACCGCCCGACACGAGTCCAGCCTTAAGGGAAAGGCATGGGCCAGGAAGGTACTCATGGTATCGCGTGGATATTGAACCACAACCCGGTGACAGAACCAAAGCTTGAAATGAGCGACGAAACGCAACTCAAACTCGTCCAGCCAGGAATCCCTTTGGGATTGAAGGCGGGATTCCGTCGCCGTGGGCATCGCCCATTCCGTGGTCATTGAGAAAAACACGACGAAGAACGAGGCCTATCCTTGATGGATCTGGTGAGTGATTCGGAAAGGCTTTATCGCCTGGACCTTGCGAAGTTTCTTGAAGGCAATTGCCATTGTAAACAAGTAAACTCCGCCGGGCCGAGGTGCGGAGTGGCGACTAACTTCAGTATCAAGTGAGTTGGGAGGATCATGCAAACTGGTGCCGGCGCCGGGTGGGTTGGGCACGGATGCAGACCGGCTGACCGGAGGGACCGGATCAGATCCGAGTCGGACGGCGGGAAACGCCGCGTTGGCCGACCCACAATAGGCAGAGGATCAACGCGAGGAACGGGAGCAGAGAAAGGGCGTCGGCCCGGCCCTCATTCCAATTCTCAGCCGAGAAGAAGGGATTGTGGGAGGAAGACCACCGAGTAACTCTGGCGCTGAAGTCAGTGAAAATGCCCTCGCTAAATGCGATGACGATGCCGGCGATGGCCCCGCCCGCGATGTAACCTGAGGCCAGCATGACTCCCGAGCTTTTGTCACTTTCGGCAGCCAGCTCCTCCTCGGTGGTCTTGTGTTGTTCCAATTCTCGCCGTTGCCGACGATCGATCCACGCTCGGATCACCCCTCCCATGAAGAGGGGCATGGAGGACGAGATCGGCAGATAAACGCCGACGGCAAAGGCCAGTGAAGGGACACCGCAGAGTTCGAGGACGACGGCAATGAGCACTCCGAGGAGCACCAGGGCCCAAGGCAGTTTCTGATCGAGAATGCCTTTGATGATGTAGGACATGAGCAAGGCTTTGGGAGCGTCGAATTTTCGCACCTCGGTTCCATCCTCGCGTTTGCTGTGCGATCCGTTGATCCCGGGATCCACCAGCCAGAGCGCCTTGCCATCGGGCGCGACGAGATACTTGCCCGCGGGAGCGATGGCGGCATCCGTGTTGTGCCAGACTTTGAGCGGCTCACCGACCTCGGATTTGTCAGGATCGCGCTTCTTCTCGGTGCGGGTGAGTTTCGAAGCGTCGGTGGTCAGCCCCGGTTTGATTTGAGCGATAGGGACATAAACGGTGGCCGTTTCATTCAAGGTCAAGAGAATGGGGCCGAGGACGAGCGCAGAGGCGAGAGCGCCCACGAGGATGGCGGCTTGCTGCAGCCGGGGCGTCCCGCCCACTAGGAAACCGGTTTTGAGATCCTGGGCGGTGGTTCCGCCATTGGAGGAAGCGATGCATACGATGCCGCCGATGGAGAGCGCGGTCAGGTAGTACCGGCTTTCCCTCCAATCCAACAGGAAGAAGATGAGGCAGGTGAAGAGCAACGTGGCGACGGTCATGCCGGAGATAGGATTGGACGAGCTGCCAATTTCCCCGGTGAGCCTCGATGAAACCGTGACGAAGATGAATCCGAAGATCACGATCAGCAGAGCTCCGACCAGGTTCACTTGCAAGGGGGGCGCCATCCAGATGGCGGCCAGGAGGACGACGAGTCCGCCCACGACGACCTTCATGGAAATATCCTGGTTGGTGCGGGTGATGCGGGGGGTGCCCGTGCTTTTCCAGCCGAGATCCTGAAGCCCACCCTGGATGCCGTGCCAAATCGTCGGGATGGAGCGGAAGAGGCTGATGAGTCCGCCCGCGGCCACCGCGCCAGCCCCGATGTAGAGGACGTACGCGCCGCGAATATCGCCAGGGCTCATTTGCGAGATGGGGGAGGAGCCGGGTTCGAGCGCGCTCGAGCCCAGGGAACCGAAGAACTTGATCATCGGTATCAGGACCAGATGCGAAAGGATCCCGCCGGCGACAGTCACGGCGGCGATGCGGGGTCCGATGATGTATCCGACCCCGAGCAGTTCGGGTGAGATTTCGCATCCCACGGATCCGGACGGAAGAACCTTCGAGAAGACTTTTTCGGGGACATCGCGCCAGCCTTTGAACGCGACCATGGCCGTCTTGTAGAGCAGTCCAATGCCGAATCCCGTGAAAATCGTGGCGGCGGCGAGGTTGTTTCCAGCGCCGGCCTTGGCGCTCCGTTCCCATTCGGCGCGGGCGGAAGCCGAAGCGGAGGCGCGGGATTCGGCGGAGGCGCCGGCCTTAAGGACATGGGCGCAAGCGGTGCCTTCCGGGAAGCGAAGAGTTCCGTGTTCGCGGACGATGAGGGCGCGGCGGAGGGGGACCATCATCAAGATGCCGAGAAGACCTCCGAGCACGGCGACGAGGGCGACGCGGGAAAGTTCGAGGTCGAAGCCGAGGATGAGGATGGCCGGCATGGTGACACCCAAGCCGAAGGCGATGGATTCCCCGGCTGAGCCGGCGGTCTGAATGATGTTGTTTTCCAGAATGGTCGAGTCTCGGAAACCGAATCGGGCGAGCATTCGAAACCAGGCGATGGAGATGACCGCAACCGGGATGGAAGCGCTGACGGTCAATCCCACCTTGAGCACGAGGTAAAGCGAAGAGGCGCCGAAAATCATGCCGAGGAACGTACCGGTGAGGAGCGCCCGGGCCGTGAACTCTGGCAGCGAAGTTTGGTCGGGAATGAACGGTTCAGGGGCCGTGGATGAGGCGCTCATGCAAAAAGAAACGGGGGTCAGCCTGCGAAGGATCGAGCCCAGGCATCGGCGGCGAGAAGTTGATCGAGCGTGGGATGGGAGATGACCTTGTGGGCGTTCATGGCCCGTTCGACCCACTGCGAGATGCCCGGGAAATCGAGCTTGCCGGCGCAAAAGGCTTCAACGGCGACCTCATTGGCCGCATTGAGCACGGCGGGAAGAGTGCCGCCGGTTTCTCCCGCCCGCCGGGCCAAATTCAACGAGGGAAAGCGGCGCGTGTCCGGTTCCTCGAACGTGAGCGATCGATACGCGGGGAGGCTGGTCTGGACCCGCTGGCTGGCCGCTCTCTCGGGATGCAACAGCGCATGTTGGATGGGAAGGCACATATCCGGGGCGGAGAGTTGAGCGAGGATGGAGCCGTCGACAAATTCCACCATGGAATGGATGACACTTTGGGGATGGACCACGACATGAACGCGGTCCATCCCGATATCGAAGAGCCAGCGGGCTTCGATCATTTCGAGGCCTTTATTGAACAGCGTGGCGGAATCGATGGTGATCTTCCGGCCCATGACCCAGGAGGGGTGCTTGAGCGCGCGTTCAACCGTAATCGCAGGGAACTCGGCAGCCGGGGTTTCCCGGAAGGGACCTCCTGAAGCGGTGAGCAGGAGACGGCGGACGGAATCGGACGGCTTGCCATCGAGGCATTGGAAAATGGCGGAATGTTCGCTGTCCACGGGGAGCACGCGCACACCGTGGCGTCGTGCTTCGGCCATGACGATTTCGCCGCCGAGGACGAGGATTTCCTTGGAGGCAACGGCGATGTCTTTACCCGCTCGAATGGCCGCCAGGGCGGGGAGAAGCCCGGCCGTGCCCACGATGGCGATGAGCACGATATCCGCTTCGGGCAGGGTGGCGAGTTGGATCAGGCCGTCGGGGCCATGATACACCGGGCACCGGGAACCGACGCGGGAGGCGAGGTCGGGAACGCGTCCGGAGTCGGAGATGGACACGGCGAGGGGTTGGTGGCGGAGGGCTTGTTCGGCCAGGAGGTTCGCGTTGGAACCGGCGGCGAGCCCGATGAGCCGGATACGTTCCGGGAGGTCTTCGGCGACCTTGAGCGTGCTGGTGCCGATGGAACCTGTGGATCCGAGCAGGACGACATTCTTCATGAAGGTGTGGGTGGAATTCTTTCGAAGGACGGGCTCGTTGGAAATACAGAAATGGAGGTGATGGCCGGGGGGGGGAAGCGCTGAGGAAGGGGGATGGCGCCGAAGCGGGGGATTCATCGTTCTACCGTGAAATCAATTGGGTTGTGCCGGGAGCCCAAAGTGGGGGCATGGTTGGTGGAGAGGGAAGTGTTTTTGGAGGTTTGATGAAGGAAGACTCGGAAGCCGGAACCTTGGGCCAGAGGCTCGAAGATCAGGGGCAATTTTTGGAAGGGGTCGAGGCGGAGTTCAGGTCGGCTGGGAGGAGGGAGCGCGTCGAGGGTTGTTGGAAGCCGGCCGTGCTTGAGGCGAAACTCCTCGATTTCCAAACCGACGCGGGCACATCGAAGCCGGCCAGCCAGGGTCCCATGCAAGATCAGTTCACCTTCGGAGATCGTGCCCAAGTAATCAGCTCCTGGGAGCCAGTGAGAGCCCGTGGCCGGTTCGAGTTTGACCAAAGCCTCGCGGGCTGCTGGCCAATCAAGAAGGGACAACTCCTTGAGGCGAATTACGCGATGGAGGCAAGAGGAAAGATCCCGATCGGAGAGGCCGGTGAAGTTTCCGACATTCCACCGGAAGGCGTCGATGTTCGAGGTCATGGGGAGGACCGGCACGCCCCTGCGCAACATTCCCGGACCATTTTCTCGAACCAAGATGGCGTAAGTTCCCATACTGTCGGCTAAGTTGCCCAGGAAACCCGGAGTTGCGTAGTCGGGTAGAGCTGCCCTCAAGCGTTGAAGCGTCATGGCGGGAAGCCGGTGCTGACTCAAGAGCCGCTCCATCAAATTGAGAGCCTGGCTCTGCCATCCTCGGTGCAGGTAGATTCCGGGCCAGTCCGGGGAGTTCGCGAACATGTCTCCGATCCGCAACTGGGCGGCAATCAGGTCCACCGCCTCTTCCAGTCGACCCTGGTCCATGCGAACGGCGGCCGCGAGGAGCAGGGGTTCCTGGAGTTTGAAAAAGTGGACTGAGGGATTGTCCACAAGGGAGTACTCGGACTTGGGGAATTCAATGCCGGTGAGAGCTGCGGCGTCGCGAAAGAGTTCCAGGCAGCGCGCGTTCTGGTCGATCTCGGGGCCAAGCTGAGCGAGACGCGCGGATGAGAAAGGTTTGTGCCGGAAGGGAACCTCGTCGTTTTGGTAGCGTGCGGTGGACCATTTTCGCAGGGGCGTGAGTTGAGTTGCCGCTTGATCAAGCAGGGGCCGGGCGTTGGCCTCGGCCGGAACACGGAGTTTCGTGTGAGCCAAGTCCTTGAAGTGGCGGGGCATGCTCAACGAGCGCATTCTTGCGAAAGGCTCTCCCAGCGCATGTTTCCACCAGGCTCGGTGGATGAGGAGCGCGGCGACCGATAAAGCGGCCAAGCCGAAGGGGATGGAATAAAGTTTGGGCCATCGCCAGAAGCGGAAGGTGAAGGCGGCCAGGGTTGTCTTTCGGTCAGGCCTGACGAGTGCGGACTTTCGGAAACCCTCCGAGGCAATCAGCCGAAATTGGGAAAGCAACTTCCGCTTGGCAGAGAGGCCAAAGCCAAGCGACCATGGGAGGCTGATCACGAGCAACAAGAAAGGAATGTAAGGGAACCAAGGGGGGGTCCGGGAGAGCAAGACTGCCATGCTCGTGGCCGCGGCGGAAAGGACAGCCGTGAGGACCAACGGTGCCACCAAAACGCTCACGATGGTCTGATTGACGGCGATTTGGGAGGTTTTCCGAGTGAGAGCATTCCAAAGGGCCACCCAGCGCACAGCCCAGGCATCGACCACGACCAGGACCAGCCGGGCGGCCAATCCGCCCAAGGCCACATTCCGCTCGGTTTCGTTCGTCACGGTACGCCAGACGACCGTGGTGGTGAGCAGGATATCCGCGGCCGCCAGGCACAGCACGGGTTTGAGAAATATGGTCTGCAGAGCCAGACGATGTCCGTGAACGAATTCCCGAACTTCGACTGGAGTGGTGAGAAGCAATTCCAGGGCTCCGGTGCGGCGATCCTCGCCCAGCCGAAGGCAGGCCTCGGTGCCCCACCAGATTTTCAAGACCCCGTAGAGCAACCAGAAGAGGAAGTAGAGAAAGCCCCACGCCATCATGAGCGAAGTATGGGCTGCCAGCAGTGGGCACCAAATCGCTGCCATGCTGAGGACGAACCACCAAGCGTATTGAGTCTTGCGTTGATGACGCCCGGCCAGCCAGAGGAAAGGATTCTGGTCGAGGAGGGTGGGGCGCCGTTGCCGCCGTGAGTTCCCTTCGCCATAACTCCAGCGGTCGGCGAATTGCTGCCACTTCATTCGGCGCGGGCTGGGAGGCGTTCCCCGGGCGGCCAAGGGCAAGACACGCGAGGCGAACCACAGCAGGGTCCAGCCCGTGGCATGTCCAAAGGCCAAATTGGACAGAAACCTCGGTTCCAAAAAAGTTGCGATTGTCATCCCGCCTTGCGCCGTTTCGATGGCGATGATGAGGGAGGCAATCGGGCTGAGATCTACGATTCCGCTGGACCAAAACCCGAGAAACAGGTTGTTGGGGGAGGCCAGGAGAAACGCGGCGAGAAGGGGGCCGAACAGGACCAGCAACACCAAGCCCAGGGCCGAAAGGGTGGCGCGGCGGCCGTCCACGCTCAAGGCGGACGCCAGCGCGGCGCATGCGAGGGAGAGAAACAGCGCATTGGCCCAGACCAGGCCCATGCGGAACACGTCCGAAAGCCGGATTCCTCCCAGCAGGAGCGCGATGGCGAGAACGGGGAGCAGACTGAGGATGGCGTAGAGCGCCCCCAGAGCACGGGCGGCGATCTTGCCGAGCACGATATCATGTCCTCGAAGGCTGGTGAGAAAAAGCAGTCCGAGAGTTCCTTCCCGCTTTTCCAAGCTCAGGTTGTCGGCAAATGCGAGACCGATGGTGGTGCAGAGAATGAATGCCCCCACGGCCAGCATCGAGAAGAGCATGCGGGCTTGGGAGGCAGGCCCCGAGGCGGAGCCCTCGAAGAAAAGGACGACCACCAGGACGGCCATGCCCCAGAGCGCACCGATCGAACGGTTGTGGTAAACTCGCGGTTCTCGAGCCGCGGCCGCCAGTTCCCGGGACACAATGGGGAGCGCCGTCATCCGGGGGACCACCCGAAGTCGGGACTGACGCGGCGTTCACTTTGGGAGGAAGAAGGCATGGGTGGAGGAGGAAAACCACAATGGACACCTTCGTCCCCGGTGTTCGGTTGTTTAGGGAGGTGGGGCGGTGCTGGCGCGGGCGATGAGCTCACAAGGCAATCGTTTGGATTCCACTCGGTGACCTTCCAATTGTTTGAGCAGTAAATCGACCGCGGCGGTGCCGAGGCTGAATTTCGGCAGGTGCATGGTGGTGAGGGGCGAGGGTAGTTTATCGCTGAAATGAAAATTGCCGGCGCCGACGACGGAGACCTGGCGGGGGACGGAAATGCCTTGTTGGGTCAGCACCGACATGACTCCGGCGGCAACCATATCGTTGATGGCCACGATGGCGGTGGCCGCACAGCGTTCATGCAGAAATTGCAGGGCGGCGGCTTCGCCCTCCTCCATCGACGTGCCCGCATTGTAGAGGCATTTGTCGTCCTGGGTGAGCCCGGCTTCCCGCAGAGCCCGGCGATAGCCTTCGTAGCGTTCCTGCGATTGCGGGGACACGACGGGTCCTGCGAAGAAGGCGATGTGTCGGTGGCCCAATTCGAGCAAGTGTCGGGTGGCGCGTTCGCCGGCCTGAAGGTCGCCACACTCGACATTCGGAAAGTCGGCGCAGAAAAGGGCTCGCTGGCCGAGGACGACAGCGGGTGTGCCCTGGGCGGCGAGGAATTGGTAGACGGGCGCCTGGGCAGCGAGGCGGTACACGGGCGCCACCAGGAATCCATCCGCGTTGCGCGCAAAGAATCCGCGAAGGACTTGCTCTTCTCGTTCCGCCCTCTGCAGGGTTTGACCCACCAACAGGTGATAGCCCCGGGCGTGGGCCTCCTCCTCGATGCCGGAAAGGACACGAATCCAATAGGGATGGGAGAGCGAGGGCAGGACGACGCCGAGCAAACGAGTGCGGGTATTGCGCAAGCTCGCGGCGGCGGAGTTGGGCACGTAACCCATTTGCTGGGCGAGCAATTTGATTTTGGATTTCGTGGCGCTTGAAATATCAGGCTCGTCTCGCATGGCTTTCGAGACGGTCATGATGGAAACCTTGGCGCGCGAGGCGATGTCCAGCAGCCGCACGCGGGCCAGGTTTCGCCGGGGACGGGGTGGAGTGGGGGACGCCTCAGACATGGCCGCCGCTCCAATGGAGTTTGCGCCGGAGGGTTTCGAAGAAGGAAGTTCCGGAGGGGTAGAGCAGGCGCAGCCGGCGCCGGCTGCGGCGAACGTGGACACGGTCGTCGTGGCCCAGGTTGAGACTGACCTGACCGTCGGCCGTCAGAATGGCGGAAGGGCGGGTGGAGTGAACCGTCACGGTCAGCACCTTATCCAGACCGATGACCACCGACCGATTGGAGAGCGTGTGGGGGCAGATCGGGGTGATCATGAAGACGGGCGCATCGGGTGCGACGATGGCGCCACCGGCCGAAAGCGAGTAGGCGGTGGAGCCTGTGGGGGAGCTGATGATCAGCCCGTCACACCGGTAGCGGGTGAGCGGCTGATGATCAACCGCGACATCGAGTTCGACCATGCGCGAAGCGCCAGACCGGTTGATGACCAGGTCGTTGAGGGCGCGAAAGACGGGGCTTCGGTTTCCGGCCTCGATGCGACCCGTGATGAGGGGGCGCGAATCCATCAGGAACTCGCCCTGCCAGACCTGCCGCAGGATGCGCGGAAGATCACTGGCCACCACGGCGGTGAGAAAGCCGAGATTGCCGATATTGATTCCGAGGACCGGGGTGTCGAGTCCATCGAGTTCTCGAGCGACCCGGAGCATGGTGCCATCGCCGCCCATGACGAGCAGAAGGTCGCACGCGGCCGCGAGGCTCCGGGTATCGGGATGGGTGGGAAGGTTCAGCCGGGCGAGGGCCGCGGTGGCGGCATCGGCCAAAGGCTCGCGCCCGGCGCTAGCGACGAGCTTGCAAGCCTGCCGCGCTACTCTCGGGGCGTCCGATTTCTCGGCGTTGGCGATGAGCCCCACCTTCAGGATTGTGTCAGCCAGTTTTCTCAAGCCAGACCAGGAATTCTTTATTGCCGGCAGGGCCGAGTATTGGGGATTCGACCACCCCACGCCAGCTCAACCGCGCGTCTTGAACCGTCCAGCTTTGGAGTTCTCTCAAGATACGGTCGTGAATGGCGGCATCACGAATCACGCCGGCGCCTTTGCTGGCCTCGGCGCGTCCGGCCTCGAATTGAGGTTTGACGAGGGCCACCACTTTCGCGGCGTTGTCGAGCAGAGGGATGAGCGGGGGCAAAATGAGTTTAAGAGAGATGAACGAGCAATCCGCGACGGCCCACCTGAAAGGTTGAAAAGGCTGGGGAAAGGAATGGGGGCTGAGATTCCGGGCGTTGGTCTTTTCCATGACCACGACCCGGGGATCCTGCCGGAGCTTCCAGGCCAGCTGGCCATGGCCCACGTCGACGGCGTAGACGCGGGCGGCACCGTGCTGGAGCAGGCAATCGGTGAAGCCGCCCGTCGAAGCCCCAAGATCCAGCGCGGAAGCCTCAGCGGGCGACAATTGGAAATGACGAAGCGCGTGTTCGAGTTTGAGTCCGCCCCGGCTGACATAGCGTTCCGGGCTCTCCAATTCGATCGCGTCGGAGAGGTGCACCCAGTCGCTTGGCTTTTGGGCGCGGCGCCCTTTCACACGGACCTGTCCGGCCAGGATGGCGATTTGGGCTTTCTCGCGGCTGGGGAGAAGCGCCAGGGCGACGAGCGCCTGGTCGAGACGGAGTCGCGAGGACCGGTTGGAGGCGGGAGGCTTGGGGCTTGGAGTCGGGTTCACGTGGCGCCCGCGATGGATTCCTCACGCCCTGGCCCGGAAATTTCATACCCCTTCTGCTGCGACTTGCTGCGAGCCCGACTGGCGTTGTTGGCCTCGCTTTCCTCACCGGTCAGTATGTTCTCATACATCCCTGTCTGCTGTAGCGCAGGCTGCCCAGCCTGCGGGGCGACGAAGGAAACCAAGCGTGTGGAGAGCATGGAAGGGCCTGGTTCTTCACCCGCCGGGCCGCCGGGCAGTCGGCGATACGGCAGGCTGGGCAGCCTGCGCCACACGACAAACAACTTCGGGATGCACGGTGGTGTTCCCCAAGACCTATTTGGGAGCATTCAACTGGCGCAGCGTATCGTAATACGTGCTCAGAAAAATGGAGTTGTCGGCGATGGCTTTCTGCACGACGCCGCTCAGATTGAGCAGATCGGTGGGGTGGATCACGGCGTGAACGCTTTGCTGGAAGCCCTGCATGGGGTTCATGGTCTGAAAGTCGCTTCCGATGAGGAGGACGGTCGCGTGCCGTCTCAGATTCATGGGCATGGTCTGGAGCGTGCGCAGGGAGATGTTTTCCTCGGGACTGCTGCACTGGAAGCACTCCTCCAGGACGACCAGCTGATACTGAATCTGCGCGAAGCGCATGATGAAGTCTTCGTGGGTCAGCGGCGTGTGGATCTTGTATTCCAGTTCGTTCAACACCGTTTGGGCGATGGAGAGGTAATCCGGAGTCGTCAGGGCCAGCAGCGCCGGCTTGTCTTCAGGACGGATGAATTCGAATTCGAGGGACATGGCGGGGGCGGGGTGGGGAACGGCTAGAGTTTGAGTTTGAGCGCGCCGGGAATGGCGGGAGCAGGACCCTTCTTGGCGGCTTCTTCCTTGGCTCTGGCCTTCTCCTCTTCCTCGGTTTTCATTTTGAGATTGCTGAGCGAGGAAGTTTGTTCCCCGCGTCGCTTCTTGATGTTGTCGATGCCGCGGGTGGTCGGGCCGCGTTTTGAGCAATACAGCAAGGCGGTTTCCTCCGTGATGGCGCCTTGTTCGTAAGCGTCCATGCAGGCTTGGTCGAACGTGCGCCAGCCGAACGTATAAGCGGCCTCGACGATTTCGTAGAAGCTTTTGCCCTCGCTCTCGCCCTGGACGATGCTGTCCTTGATCCGGATGTTGGAGCCCATGATTTCGAGGAGCGCCTGGCGTCCTCCTCCGATTTTGGGTGCCAGTCGCTGGCTGACCACCCAGCGGAGTGTGTCCGCCAGGCGGAGGCGGATTTGCTCCTGTTCGTCGGTTTCGAACATGCCCAGAATACGGTTGATCGTCTGCCTGGCGTCGATGGTGTGCAACGTGCTCATGACGAGGTGGCCGGTTTCGGCGGCGCTCAGTCCGAGTTCGACGGTTTCGCGGTCGCGCATTTCGCCGACCAGAATGATCTTGGGCGCCTGGCGAAGCGCGGCACGCAGGCCGCTGGAAAACTTGTCGAAGTCCGTGCCCATTTCGCGCTGATTGAACGTGGCCTTTTTCTGCGGGTGAACGAATTCCACGGGGTCTTCGAGGGTGACGATGTGGATGGACTTGGTTTCGTTGATCTCGTTGAGGAGGGCGGCCAGGGTCGTGGATTTGCCGGATCCGGTGGCCCCGGTCACGAGGATGAGGCCGGTCTTCTCCTTCGCCATGTTGTGGAAGGTGTCCGGGAGCTTGAGGTCGCCGAGGGTTGGGATCTTGGTGTTGAGTTTGCGGAGCACGATCGAGTAGTGGCCGCGTTGGGAGAAGATGTTGACGCGGAAACGGGCCTTGCCGGTCAGCGAGTAGGAGGCGTCGCAGGAGCCGGTGCGCAGGAGATCTTCCGTCAACCATCGTGATCCATTGACCAGATTGAAGGCGATGGTCTCGGTTTGAAACGGGGTTAGTTTTTCCACCGGAGGGACGATCGGCACGGGGACCAATTGAACGGAGCTCTCCACCTGCAGCGGCTTGTCGACGGTGATGTTGAGGTCGGAGACATCCTTGTTGGAATCCAGCATCGTGCCGAGCACGTAATCGAGTTCGTTGCGGCGCATGGCGGAGGGTGGAGTTCGGAGTGAGGCTTTGGAGTCTTGGGGTTGGCGGTTTACTCAACTTCGCCATTGGCTTTGGCTTCCTCTTGTTCCTGGGGGTGAGGAAGGGGAAAAACTTCTTTTTGTCCAGGGACTTGTCGAAAGCGTCGTGAGGAGCCACCCGTTTCATTTTGACGTGTTCCATGATGGCGTCGTCCAGGGGCTGGTTGCCGAGACGCTTGCCGACCTGGATCATGCCGGCAATCTGGTGCGTCTTGGCTTCGCGGATGAGGTTGCCGATGGCGGCGGTGACCACGAGGATTTCCAGGGCGGCGACGCGTCCCTTCTTGTCGATTCGTTTGAAGAGGTTTTGGGCGACCACACCGCGCAAGGCTTCGGACAAGCTGGCTCGGACCTTGTTTTGCTGTTCGGCCGGGAAGACGTCGATGATACGGTCGATCGTCTTGGCGGCGCTTTGGGTGTGAAGCGTTCCGAACACCAAGTGACCGGTGCTGGCGGCGGTGAGCGCCAGTTCGATCGTCTCGAGATCGCGCATTTCGCCGACGAGGATGATGTCGGGGTCCTCGCGCAAGGCGCCTTTGAGGGCGGAGGCGAACGAGCGCGTGTGGAGGCCGACTTCGCGATGGTTGATGAGCGAGGCTTTGCTTTCGTGGACGAATTCGATCGGGTCCTCGACGGTGAGGATGTGGTCTTTCCGGTTCTTGTTCGCGTAATCCACCATGGCGGCCAGGGTGGTGGACTTGCCGGAGCCGGTGGGGCCGGTCACCAGGACCAGGCCTTTGTGGAGCATGGAGAACTTCTTGAGTACCGGCGGCAGCGGGGCGTCGAACTTCTCGAAATCCTCGAAGGACAGCACCTTGCTGGGGATTTGGCGAAAGACCGCGGCGACGCCGTATTTCTGATTGAAAAAATTGGCGCGAAAGCGGGAAACGCCTGGAATCTCGTAGCCGAAATCGACATCGCCCGATTCTTCGTAAACCTTGATCTTATATTCCGGCGTGATTTCGTAAAGCATCGCCTTGAGAGCGTCGCTCTCGAGAGGCGGGTACTCGACGCGGAGCAATTCGCCGTTGATGCGGAGAATGGGCGGGTTGCCGGAGGAAAGATGGAGGTCCGAGGCTTTTTGCTCCATCATGAGGTTGAAGAAAGCGTCAATCTTGGCCATAAGTCATTACGACTTGGTGTTGCTTCCATATCCAAGTCGGGTGTTTGCTGCAATCCTTGAATGCCTTGGGTGAAATTCTGTCCAGCCGCATCCGGGAGGGTGGGGCGATGCGATTTGACGCCTGGATGCACGCCGCCTTGTATGAACCGGAGCTGGGTTACTACGCGCGTCCGGGCCGGACGTTGGGGCGGCAGGGGGATTTTTACACGAGCGCCTCGGTGGGGCCGGTCTTCGGATGGTTGCTGGCCGCCCGGATTGGCTGGTGGATGGAGAAGCTGGCGGCGGAAGCGCCGGGCTCGGATTTAATGCTGGTGGAGGCCGGTGGGCATGAGGGGCCATTGGCGGCGGAGGTAGGATTGGCTTGGGTCAAGGAACGGCCTGATTGGATCTCCCGCCTGCGCTATCTTTCCATCGAGCCCATGGAATTCCTCTGGAATCTGCAGAGGGAAAGGTGGAAAGAGACCGGTCTCCCGGCCGTACGCGCGAGGGATTTGCAGGAAGCCATGGCGATGATGCCGGACCAGGGCGGCGTGGGAGTGTTTTTTGCGAACGAACTTCTCGATGCGTTTCCGATCCGCCGTTTCCGGTGGAACGTCGCGTTGAAGGACTGGTGTGAGGCTTATGTCGGGTGGGAAGGCTCGCGGTTTGTGTGGGAGTGGAGGAACTTGAGGAGGGGGACGGACTTTCCGATCATCCCGGAGGACACTTCGGGTTCCACCTCGAAACCCGAATTGCCGGAGGAACTCGCTGACGTTTTGCCGGACGGTTTTGTTTGGGAGGCGAGCCCGGCGGCACTGGAGTGGTGGGGACGGGTGAGCCGGTTGTTTCAGCGGGGCGTGTGGTTGACCTTTGACTATGGGCACGACGCATCGTCGCGATGGGATCCGCGGAGGGTGGGCGGCAGCCTGAGGGGGTATCGCGGGCATCGTCCGGTGGAAGATGTTTTGGACAGTCCGGGCGAGCAGGACCTCACGGCGCATGTTGATTGGCAGGCCGTTTGCCAGCGAGGAGAGCGTGAGGGCTTGAGGACGGTTTCGTTGGAAGCCCAGGAGCGTTTTCTGGTGCAAGTTGCGAACGAGGCAGGCTGGATGCAGGAGGGCTCGGTGTTGAGCGACGCCCAACAAAGGCGGCAGTTCATGGAACTCACGCATCCGGGCCGGCTCGGGCGTTCGTTTCAGGCGCTGGTGCAGGAACGAGTTGGGATGACGCGCTGATCCGCCGAAGAAAGCGGCGGGATTTGATCGACTCCCCATGTCGGCACTCCGGATGGACAGGAAATCCGCCAACCTATTCGAGGTTTTTCAGGGGCAGGGGAGGGGATCGCCGCGGCCGATGGGCGCAAGCGGAAGCGCCGTGATCGGCGTGCCCTGACAGCCTGCGGATGCACCGTCTCTGGATCTGGTGAGTGATTCGGAATGGCCCTATCGCCAAGACCTTGCGAGGATATTTGGAAGGCCACGGCCGTTTACAGATTGAAGGAGTGACTCCCGTTGGGGAGTTGTGAATTGGGTTCGGTCGCTCTGTGTCCTGATGTCTCCGCGAGAGCAGGTTCGACTGGTGAGTTAGGCGAGTAGATGCGGCAGCACTTCTCCGTGGATGTCCGTCAGTCGGAAATCGCGTCCCTGAAAGCGGTAGGTGAGGCGTGTATGTTCCAGGCCCAGCAAATGGAGAAGTGTCGCGTGCAGGTCATGCACGTGCGCGCGGTCCTCGACCGGGGAAAAACCGAGTTCGTCGGTTTGACCCACTTCCGCTCCCGCTTTCATGCCGCCGCCGGCGAACCACATCGTGAAGGCGTCGATGTGATGGTTGCGGCCCGTGGTGTCGCGATTTTCGCCCATCGGCGTGCGCCCGAATTCGCCACCCCAGATGACCAGGGTATCGTCGAGCAAGCCGCGGTGTTTCAAATCGAGCACCAGAGCCGCCTGGGCTTGGTCCACCTCCCGACAGACTTGGGGCAGGTCTTTTTCCAATGTTTCACCCGGACCGCCGTGGCTGTCCCAGTTGGTGTGGTAAAGTTGAACAAAGCGGACATCGCGTTCGATGAGCCTTCGGGCGAGCAAGCAATTGCGCGCAAAGGAAGGTTGTTCGCGGCTGGCGCCGTAGAGTTTCAGCGTTTCGTCCGTTTCGCCTGAGAGGTCGGTGAGCTCGGGGGCGCTGCTCTGCATTCTGAACGCCATTTCGTAGGAGGCGACGCGCGTCTCGATTTCGGGATCGGCGGTGAAGCGCGCCCGCAGCGCATTCAAGTCCCGCAGCGCGTCCAGGGTGCGGCGTTGGTCCTCCGAGGTGACGCCAGGGGGATTGGCTTGATTGAGAATCGGCTCGCGTCCCGGACGAAAAGGAACGCCCTGAAAAGTCGTGGGCAGGAATCCGCTGCCCCAATTGACGGCGCCCCCGCGCGGACCTCGAGGTCCGCTTTGGAGCACCACGAAACCAGGAAGATTCTGCGATTCGCTGCCGAGTCCGTACGCGATCCAGGAGCCCATGCTGGGGCGTCCGAATTGGCCGGAGCCCGTGTTCATGAAGAGTTTGGCGGGCGCATGATTGAACAAGTCCGTGGCGCAGGAACGGACCATGGTGAGGTGATCCACGATGCGGGCTGTGTGAGGGAAAAGATCTGACACCCACATGCCACTCTGGCCATGGCGGCGGAAAGCGCGTCGAGTTCCCAGCAGCTTGGTGCCGTGGCTCGTGTTCATGAACGCGAACCGTTTGCCGGCGATGAGCGAATCCGGAACGGGTTGGCCGTTCAATGCGACGAGTCTTGGCTTATAATCGAACAACTCGAGCTGGGAAGGCCCTCCGGCCATGAACAGATAGATGACCCGCTTGGCACGTCCGAAGTACATGGATTGTTTCGGCGCCATGGGAGAGGAGGCATTTGCCCCCGGGAAGCGGGAAAGCGCCATCCAACCCAATCCGATGCTGCATCGCTGCAGGAACCATCGGCGGCTGCCAGCCAGATCGGGATGGCGGGAGGGAAAATTATTCACGAGTGACGGTTTCATCGAGATTAAGCAGCACTCGAGCCACCGCTACCCAGCCGCGGTGGGATTCGTCCGGAGCGGAAGCTGGAGTGGGATAGGCCGACAAGAGCGCTTCGAGCCGGGACAATTCCTCGGGGGTGGGAGGCCGTCCGAGACAGGCAAGAAAGGCATGACGAAGCGTTGACGCGGGGCCTTCGCTGGATCGGGACCATGTCTTTGCCAATTCCAAAGCCATTTCATGGAACTGGGTTTCGTTCAGCAGGGTGAGCGCTTGCAGAGGCGTGTTGGATTGAGTGCGGCGAGAGCAGGCGCTGAAGGCATCCGGCGCGTCGAACACCGCAAGCGCGGGGTGGGGAGTGGCTCGCCAATAAAAGGTGTAAAGCCCGCGCCGGAATCGGTCTGCCCCCGAGCTGGTTTTCCATTCGCGACGCGACTGGCCAAGGACCATGACGCCGTCCGGTTGCGGCGGATGCACGCTGGGTCCTCCGACGCGAGGCACGAGAAGTCCGCTGCTGGCGAGCGCGGTGTCGCGAATGATTTCAGCCTCGAGGCGCATCCGATTCTGTCGCGCCCACCAACGATTTTGGGGGTCGCGGGATGCCAGGTCGGAACGAAGATGGGAACTCTGCCGGTAAGTGGAGGAGGTGACGAGGAGCCGGAGGAGACCTTTCAAATCCCAACCCGTTGTCATGAACTCGGACGCCAGCCAATCCAGCAGTTCCGGGTGAGTGGGGGGGGCGCCCTGAACGCCGAAATCGTTCTCAGTTTCGACAAGGCCGCGGCCGAACAGATGCATCCAGACTTGATTCACGGCTACCCGGCTGGTGAGCGGATGATCAGGACGAGCGAGCCAGCGCGCCAAATCAAGCCGGTTGGCCTGTTTAGACTCGGGGGTTAATGGGGGCAACGAGGCGGGAACGCCCGGATCGACAACCTCGGCCGGGCGGGTGAAGTCTCCCTTGATCAAGCGGTGGGTGACGCGGGGATCTTTGCGCTCGCTCATCACGAGCGCGGTGGTGACTTCGGGCCTCGCCTTGCGCAACTGCTCGACGACCGCCATTTGCCGCCGATACGCGGGGTCGTCCGCCCGGCGGGCTTGGCGGATAAGATTCCAATCGGAATCGCCCCGCAGGGCGGCGGGAATCGGGAGGGCCTTCCTCACTTCGGGTTTGAGTTGATCCCGGACAGCGGCTTCGAGGCGGCGTTCCCACGCTTCGGTCGATTCATCCAACCGAATGGACAGTGTGTTGAGCTCCGCTTCAGCCGCGTTGAGTTTTTCGGCGTGGCGATTTCGAGCCGCGGCTTCGGCCGGCGTGGGGGCCTCGAGGGAGGGTTCATCCACGTTATTGAACAGGGCGAAGAGGCGGAAATAGTCGGTTTGGGTGAAAGGATCGAATTTGTGGTCGTGGCACTGGGCGCAGGACAAGGTCAGTCCCATGAAGACCGTGGAGGTTGTGGCCACGCGGTCGAAGATGGATTCGATGCGGAACTGTTCCAGATCGATGCCGCCTTCCTGGTTGATCTGGGTGTTGCGATGAAACCCGGTGGCGATCTGCTGGGCGGTGGCGGCGTTCGGGAGGAGGTCTCCCGCGAGTTGTTCGGCCATGAACCGGTCGAAAGGAAGGTTGGCATTGAACGCATCGAGCACCCAATCGCGATAGCGCCACATCGACCGCGGGGCGTCGACCGAGTAACCGTTGGAATCGGCGTAACGAGCTCGATCCAGCCAATGGCGCCCCCATCGCTCGCCGAAGTGCGGCGAACCGAGCAATCGATCCACTTCTTCCCGGCATGCTTGCTCGACCGGCAAGGCCATGAACCGCGTGATCGCGTCGGCTGTGGGAGGCAATCCGGTGAGATCCAGCCAGAGCCGGCGCAGCAGGGCAAGGGGCTCGGTGGGTTGGGAGGGGGTGATGTTTTCGGATTCTAATCGATGAAGGATGAATCGGTCGATGGGGTTGGAACTCCAGGAGGAATCCCGGACCGGGGGCAGCGGCGGACGTCGCACGGAAAGGAAAGCCCAGTGGGCGGCGGATCCGCTGGGTTCGTCGGCGGGCGCAGCCGCGCCCGAATCGATCCAATTCCGAATGCGCTCCAAGTCAGAACCCGAAAGCCGAGGTTTCTTGTAGGGCATGGGCGGAATCTCCGCATGCCTTCCTTCCGCCGCTTGGACAAGCAAGCTCTGCCGGGCGTCGCGAGGATGGATGGCGGGTCCGCTGCGTCCGCCTTTCCGCATGGCCTGGGCCGTGTCGAGCCGGAGGCCGCCCTTGGCCTGAACCGATCCGTGGCAGGACACGCAGTGGGTGGTGAAGAGGGGTTTGACTTCGAGAAGGTAATCCGGTCCGCTGGCGCCGAGTACAAGGCCTTGGAGGGCCCCGAGGCCCGCCACAACAGCCCATTGAATGCTCAGGCCCATGCGTCCAGAAAGATTGATAGGAATGGAATCACGCTCCTGAAGCTTTCGCAATGAGGTTTGGATTCAGAATTCGCGCGCTTCCAGGAACAGGCGGAATTTGTCCTCGCGACACCCACCCACCGGGGAACAGATCAGTCTGCAGGTCGGCGTCCATGCGGGAGGGCAGGATCGCGATTTCCTCCTGATCATGCGATCATCGCCGCGATGGTGCCGAGCGCGTTGCCTTCCAGTCGGTTGTTCACGAAGATAAAGGTTTTTCTTGCCGGATCGGTTTGCCCCTCACGAATCAGCGCGCGGCCGGCCGCTCGAACTTCGGGATTGATCTCGCGCACCTGATCGTAAGGTTGAAACGCCTTGACCGCGTCCGCATATTTTCGCCCGGGTTTGAGCAGGAATCGGGCGGCGAGACGTGAAGGGCAAGTTCGGCTTTCGGGCAGCGCCATTTGTTCCGAGACGGAGGGCATGACCTCCCAGGAGTTGAAGACGTGGGTCACCTCGTGACGCGCGAGACGTTCGAAGTATTCCGGCTGCAACCAGCCTTCGTTTCGCAATTCGATTCCCAGAGGCCAGCCCTTCGGAACCTGTTCGAGAAACCGGTCTAGGTCTGTCACGAAGGCGCGACCCTGGCTGTAGTCCGAGGGCCAAAAGCGGGAGAACTCCAGGATGAGAAGCCCGATTTGAGACCGAATCGTATCACAGGGCGCCAGGAAGTGATCCGCAAAAAGGCGGGGATTGAGGAATTCAGGGTTGAGTTGTCCTGCCCGGGCCCCGAAGCGGTCGAGGTTGGGAAACTTTTTGACCGTGATGGCATCGGTGACCTTGAGAGCAAATTGAAAATCGGCGGGCACTTGGGAGGCGAGCCCCTCCAGGTAGGAAGCACGCGGAAAGTCGTAGTAGGCGGCATCCACACACACGGTTTTGAATACCGCGGCGTATTCCTCCAGGCATGACCGCTCGAAACGGGTCTGCGCGAATCGCCCTCGATACTCGTACTTTGAGGCGCTATAGAGTGTTCCCACCCACCCCTCGTATTTCCACGACGAGGTGCCGACGAAGACGCCGTGGCGGGAAAGGCCTTGCAGGCTTTCCCGCGCGGATTTGAGCTGGAACCCCGGTTCGCTCATTTCCCCAGGAATTGTTGGATAAATTCGATGGAGGCCGGGGGATCCTGATGAATCAGGGCATGCCACCCCCTCTGCCAGGCCGCCTCGATGTTTTCCGGGCGGTCGTCGAGATAAACGAAGCGCCCGCCGGTGTGTCCGGTCAACTTTTCCAAGGTCTCATACATGCCGGGAGCGGGCTTCAAGGCCCGGCATTCGTAGGAGAGGATGTGTCCGGTGAAGTTCTGGAAGAAGGCATAATGCGCGCGGATGAACTCGACCGCCAGTTCGTTGGTGTTGGAGAAAATGTAGGTGGCGTGCCCCGCTTCCTGACAGCGGCGTTGCAGTTCGATCATCGGGGCGATGGGCGAGAAAATATCGGCGAAGTCTGCCCGGAATTGATTCAGGGTTCTTTGGTAACCGGTCCGTTCGGAAAACGCCCGGTGGAATTCGGTCGTGGACACCTGCCCTTCCTCGTAGGCCAGCAGGAGAGGAGTGTAGCCCAGGATGGCTTGGAGGGGTGCGGGATCGAGTCCGTCGCGTTCGGCAATGCGGCGGAGGGCGATTGCATAATCGAAATCGAGCAGCACTTTCCCGAGATCGAAAACCATGATGTGTTCAGGCATAGGTGTCGTGCGCGGATCGTGAAGGAATTGGAGAGGCAAGATTGTAAAGATGGATGGAAGAATTCTGCTCAGTGCGGGGAATTCCACACATTCCTGAATTCGAGCCTTTAGCTTGGTTGAAGCCCATCTCTCTCTCAACACTCTGTTGAAAGTGATGCCCCCCCCGGACCCGGCTAAAAGGCATCGCTTCGTGCATGCAGGGCGCAGTCTCCTTGGCGCTGAAATCCCGGTCGCGCAAGAATGTTGAGATCTCCGGTCCAGCCAGGCGGATCAACGGACCGTCGGCGGGAAGGTCGGCAGCAGCGAGAGGGTCGATGAAACGGCGGCAGCTATTTCGCAAACTCCCACAAACCGAAGGCGGCGCCCTGCGGGTCCGCGACGATGGCGAAGCGTCCCATGGGCAATTGGGTGATTCCCTTGCAAACGTGGGCGCCCAGCGACTGTGCCCGGGCCAGGGATTCTTCAAAGCTGGCGACCGTGACATAACACATCCAGGCCGTCGGCGCGTTGGGAGCCTGCGGCGGCAATTGCACGATGCCTCCGGCGGGGGATCCCTGGTTCTTGAGGAAAATGTAATCCATTCCGGGCCCCATGCTCATCTTTTCGGTCGTCCAACCAAAGAGCTGGGAATAGAACTGAGCGCTCGCTGAGGCATCGCGTGTGACCAACTCGTTTCAACTAACGATGCCTGGCGTGGTGTCGGGTTGCTGATTTTGACTCATAAGGCCAATCGGATTTGCAATTCGTTCAGTGGACACCCTGTTCCAGGAGGCATGGTGCAGGCAAGCGAACATTCTTTGACGGCCGGTTCCACGGTGCATCCAGGAGTTGTCGGTGACCGGGTTGTTGTGGTAACGCAGACAGCCCTGTCTGCTGTAGCGCAGGCTGCCCAGCCTGCGGGGCGACGAAGGAATCCAGGCGCGTGGAGAGCATGGAAGGGCCTCGTTCTTCACCCGCCGGGCCGACGGGCCGTCGGGGATACGGCAGGCTGGGCAGCCTGCGCCACACTGCAGAGAACGGCTTCGGGATGCACAGCCGGTTCCGGAGTGATGATTGGGCCGGGGAGGCGACAAACCGAAAGACTGTCACTCCGTGCCCATGGGACTTCTCCCTGCGGAGTGCTCGGCGGCGGACCTGATCTCGGGCATTGCGGTTCCGCTTTGCCGGTTGATGATCACGCAGGTTCCCATTGCGCCCCGGCGCGGGTTGGGGGTGTGAGGCCTTTTGCTTTTCCTCGCGCAGAGGCCGCGAAGGACGCAGAGAGAACGTCGAGGGGCGAGTTCCCTGGGGACACCGATCTCAGTCAATGGGGTCAAGACGTGACTTATGACACAATGATGGAGGACGAGCGATGCGGGCTGGAGCATACCCGCGCTCGCACGACCCCAACCCAGGCACTGGCCTCCCAACACTGCGTAGAACATGGATTTTTTCTTAGATCTGAAGGAAAGGAATCATTCTGGCAACAAGCGCGCGGTTCCCTTCGCCGGGAGATTCCCCGTCATGGAACCCGGATGAAATGTCCGGGCTAGATCGGCCGCCGGCCAGCCAGCGCGCGTTCGAGCGTCACCTCATCGGTGTAATCGAGGCCGCTTCCCACGGGCAAGCCTTGGGCCAAACGGGTTACTTTCAGCGGTTTTGAACTCAGCCGGCGCGCGAGATAATTCGCCGTCGCGTCCCCCTCGACATCGCTTCCCAGGGCGAGGATGATCTCGGAGACGGCATCGCGATCAACGCGGTGTTCGAGCGCCGCGATGCGCAGATCCTCGGGTTCGACACCGTTGAGGGGAGACAATTTTCCACCCAGGACATGGTAGCGTCCGCGGAAGGCCCCGGACTTTTCAAGCGTGATCAGGTCGGTTGGACGTTCCACCACGCACACGCAAGACGCGTCGCGCCGGGGATCCTGGCAGAGCGGACAAGGCTGGGATTCGGTGAATCCACCGCAGTCGCGGCAAAAGGAAACTTTTTCACGGACGGCGGTGAGGGCTGCCGCGAGTTGCCGGACGTGGGCAGGGTCCGTTTGGACGATATGCAAGGCCAGGCGGTCGGCGGAGCGTGGACCAATGCCTGGCAATTGAGCGAGGCAGGCGGAAAGGTGCTGAACCGGCTCGGGCAGGAGGGGCATGGGGGAGCGGTTCAACCCGGCGGGGTCAAACCAAGCCGGGCATGTTGAATCCGGCGGTGACCTTCCCCATTTCCTCGTTGGAGATTTCCTTGGCTTTGGCCAGGGCGTTGTTGGCGGCGGTGAGGATCATTTCCTCGACCAATTGCGCGTCGCCCGGGTTGAGCGCTTGCGGATCAATCTTGATGGAAGCCAGAAGCCCGTCGCAGCGCGAGACCACTTTCACGGCGCCGCCGCCGCTGGTGGATTCGACGGTGCGTTGAGCGAGTTCGGCCTGGACTTGTTCCATTTGCCGTTGAATGCGGGAGGCCTGTTTAATGAGTTTGCCTATGCTGGACATAATTCAGTGCAGAAAAGGATTTGCCGACAAGCGGTGGAAGATCAACCGCGAACTTCGACGATCTGGCCCTTGAAGATTTCCAGGGCTTGTTTGATCAAAGGATCATTCTTGAATTCCTCCACCGAGACTCCTTTGGGGGGTGCTGCGGGCTTGGGCCCAGTCGGGGTGGCCGGTGCCGGAGCGGATCGTGACGCCGAAATCTCCGCTTTCTCGGCTTGTGGGGTTGGGGGAGGGGGCGGCGGGGGAACGAAAACCGCAGCTCCCTCGGGGCGGTCGGCTTGAACGAACCGGACCTGGCAGTCGCGATGGCCGGCTTCAGCCAGCTTGGTCTGGAGCAGGGTCCGGTTCTTGGAATTATCCACGAGCCCGAGGTGATCGGAGAATTCCTTGTCGAAGCCGATGGTGAGGACCTGTCGTTCGAAGGAGACGGGATGCGCTTCGATCAGATAGGTGCGGGTAAACGGGCTGACGCGCCCGACCGCTTCGATGAGTTGGGCCCAAAGCGTGGCCAGGTCGGAGATTCGGGGAGGTGACCCCGCGGCTTCGGGCATGCTGGATGTCGAATCCGGGGTTGGGGTGACCGTGGTGTTCAACGGCGTGGCGGCTCGAAGGGGTGGGGAAGTGGACGGTTCGGCACGGCGTGGCGCGGGGGTTGGAGACGACTCGGCAGGAGCGGGTGGAGAAACCGGTTCAGCGTGGACGGAAGGAGAAGCTGAGCCGAACTGGCCGCGCAGCGCCTGGAGTTGAGTCAGGATTTGGTCGATGGGGACGATGTGCGCGGCTTGGGCGGCTTTGAGCAAACCGACTTCGATCATGATTCGGCGGGAGCCGGCGTCGCGCATGCGGCTCTCGGTCGAGGCCAGAACATCCAGGGTGCGGGAGAGCGCTTCCGGTGTGCTGGATTGAGCGAGGGATTGAAGGTCCGCCGCTTCCATTTCGGAGATATCGAGGAGATCGAGCCTGCCTCCCGAGGCTTTGAAGACCAGGACATTGCGGACGTGGGAAAGCAGGTCGGAGAGCAGGCGGTGCAGGTCCTTGCCTTGGCGCGCCAGGGCGTCGAGCTCCGTGAGCAGCCGTGGTGAGTCCTGGCGGAGCAGGGCGGCGGTTAACTGCTGGATTTTGCTTTGGGCGGTCAGGCCGTACATGGAGAGCGCGTCGGGCTCTTTGATGTTGGTGCCGCAAAAACTGATCAATTGATCGAGGGAAGACTCCGCGTCGCGCATGCCGCCATCGGCTCCGCGGGCCACCGCGAGCAGGGTGGCTTCATCGACTTGGATGCCTTCCTGGGCGGCAATGCTTCGCAGATGGTTCACGATCAGAGCCGTCGGAATGCGTCGCAGGTCGAAACGCTGGCATCGGGAAAGAATCGTGGGCAAGACCTTCTCGGGTTCGGTGGTGGCGAACATGAACTTCACGTGCGCCGGGGGCTCCTCGAGGGTTTTGAGGAGGGCGTTGAACGCATCCTTGGAAAGCATGTGGACCTCGTCGATGATGTAGATTTTGAACTTCGAGGCCGCAGGGGCGAACTTAACGGTGTCGCGGAGTTCCCGGATGTCTTCAATGCCGCGATTGCTGGCGCCGTCGATTTCGATGACATCGAGGGACCGGCCCTCGGCGATTTCACGGGCTCTGGGGTCGTCCTCCGGAAAATCAGGTTTGGGACCGCCGGTGCAATTCAGGCACTTGGCAAAAATACGGGCGATGGTGGTTTTACCGGTGCCTCGAGGGCCGCAAAAGAGATAGGCATGGGCGATGCGATTCTGGGCGATGGCGTTGGCGAGCGTTTGCGTCACGTGCTCTTGTCCCACGACTTCACAGAAACGTTGCGGCCGGTATTTTCGGGCGATGACTTGGTAGGACATAACTTAAGGGAGCACAGCGCGGGCGAAATTAGAGCCCAGGACCGGACATTTCATAGAGGTTCCGTCAACGAGAGATTCCCACGGACCCGAGGAAACAGGATTCCGCTCAGGATCCGCCGGGGGCAAGGGAAGAAAAAATGCCAGGGTGACCACGACATATGCCGAGCAAACTACCGTTGCTGCATTCCTGCCCTGGCGGGGTTCGTAAGTCCGCATCTCATGGGCCCTGGCAAATTCAAAAATCGTGCGGCGATCTAATCGACGGGAGCGCGCGTGATCAAGCCTTAACCGATTTCTTGAGGGTTGGCTCGAAGAAAATCGAGCTTTGCGGGTGTCGCGGGCAAAGTTGAAGGCTTAGATCACGCCAGAATGCCGTGAGCGACATGCCCGAAGACGTCGGTGAGCCGGTGATCGCGTCCTCCGTGCCTGAACGTCAACTGTTCATGATCGAAGCCCAACAAGTGGAGGATGGTGGCGTGCAAATCGTGCAGATGAACCCCGTTCTCCACCACGCGATATCCGTAGTCATCTGTCGTTCCGTAGGTGAGTCCCGGTCGCACCCCTCCGCCAGCCATCCAGGCACAGAAACTTTCGGGCTGATGTTCGCGCCCGTGCTTTTCCAAGGGTTGCGTTCCACTGAGGTCCTGGCTCCAGGGCGTTCGCCCGAACTCGCCGCTCCACACGACCAGGGTATCCTGCAATAACCCGCGGCCTTTCAGGTCCTTCACCAGAGCGGTCACAGGCTGGTCGGTCTGGGCGCACATGCGGGGCAGACCGTCGCGGATTTGGCCATGATGATCCCAGCCGTCCATGGTGACTTGAATGAAGCGCACGCCGGCCTCCGCGAACCGCCGCGCAAGCAGGCACGCGCGCGCGTTGCGATCTGTGGGCTCTTTGCCCACGCCGTAGAGGTCCAGAGTTGTTTGGGATTCACCCGCAAGATCGATCCATCGGGGCGTTTCCGTCTGCATGCGAAAGGCCAGTTCGAACGATTGGATGACGCCCTCCATCTGGATGTCGGGGCCCGATCGTCCAACAAGCCCCGCATTCATGGAGCGCAACAGTTCCAGGCGCCGGCGCTGGGTGGCGGCCGGTGCGGAGGCGTCGCTGAGGTATTGAATGGGAAGGTCGGTCGGTCCGCTTGGCTTGGCATTGACCTTGGTTCCTTGGTGAATGGCGGGGAGGAAGGCGGAGCCGTAATTGCGGGAATCGCCTTGCGGATTGAGGGTGATGAAGCTGGGGAGATTCTGATTTTCGGTTCCCAAACCGTAACTGACCCAGGCGCCCAACGAGGGCCTCAGTGACAGGAAAGCGCCGGTGTGCAGTTGCAGGGTCGCCTGGTCATGAGAACGATTGTCCGCGGACATGGAGCGTACCAGGCAAAGATCATCGGCGACGGTGGCCAGATGCGGCAGCAGGTCGGACATCACGATGCCCGCTTGTCCGCGCGGGGCGAAGGGAGACATGGGGCCGAGGGACATGGAATTCTCGAGTCCGACGGTCGCTTCCTTTCCGAGAAACGGGATGTAGGGTTTATTGCCTTCTTCAGCTTTGAGGCGGGGTTTGTTGTCGAATAAATCGTGCTGGGAAGGCCCGCCGGCCATGAAAAGAAAGATGACGCGTTTGGCCCGGGGGCCAAAGTGAGGGGCGCGTGGAACCAGGGGATTGGCGTCGGCCATGGCCCGTTCTGTGAGCAGGGCATTCAACGCCAGGGAACCGAACCCGCAGGCCGTGGTCTGGAGAAAGCGGCGTCGGGATGCAAGTGAAGCCTTCATCAATGTCCTCGGGGTTTACAGTTTGAACAAGAATTCGTTGGAGCAAAGCAGCGCATGACAAAGCTCGGTCCAGGCGGCCCGTTGTGGGTGAGTGGCCTCCGGGGGAGGCTCGGCCAGAAATCGCTCGGCCCGATGGATTTCGTCCTGCTCGGGCGCGCGTTGGAGGACCCTTTGATAGAGGCGCGTCATGCGTTCGCGGTCAGGAAGGCCTTCCGGTCCGAGCGCCCATTCGGCGAGATGACCGGCATGGGTTTTCATGAACCCACTGTTGAGCAGGAACAGCGCCTGGGTGGCGACGCTGGTGGAGGGACGCTGGCCCGTCATTTCGGTCGGAGGGACGAAATCGAAGAAATTTCTCAACTCGGCGGGGCCGGGCTGTGCCCGGGAGCGGACGACCGGGAGATAGATCGTGCGCAGGCGATGCTGTTGCTCGGGGAAAATGCTGGTGCGAAAGCTGATCGGATTCGGGTCTTTGGGGTCGAGCCCGCCAACGTTCTCCAGAAGATGAAGGGCGAGGGCGGGGCCGCCCGGAGCAGGTAGAAGCCGGCCGGTGACGGCGAGAATGGCGTCGCGCAGCGATTCGGCGTCCAGCCGGCGTGAAGGCATGCGGGACCACAACCGGTTGTCCGGATCAGCCTGATGTTTGCCGGGATCGTGGGAACTGGCCTGAGCGTAGGTGCGGGAAAGAGCGATTTCTCGAAGGATCCTTTTTTGAGACCAGTTCCCGTGGATCAACGATTGCGCGAGGTAATCGAGCAACCCGGGGTGGACCGGAGGATCCCCGCGGGTGCCGAAATAATCGACTGACCGGACGAGCCCTTCTCCCATCATTTGTTTCCAAAGTCGATTGGCGAGGACGCGGGAAGTGAGCGGATGGCGCGGTTGGGTGAGCCATTGAGCAAGTTCCAGCCTTCCGCTCGCGTGCGGAGGGATGGCGGGTGGAGGATCGGTTTGAACGACACGGATGAATCCGCGAGGCACCACGCGACCCGGTGTTCGCGGGTTGCCTCGTTGATGGATCGGGCCGTCGGCCGGCTCCGACGATTCCCGAACTGCGTAAGCGACGGAGGCTTTGGGAGCGATAAACGCCAGATGATGCAGGCGCGTTTGCAACTGACCCAACTGCTTCTCCAACTCGGCCTGTCTGGGTTTCCCATTCTTTTCCGCGCTGGTCGAGGCAGTCGGGGCGTTGGTGGATGCCTGGGACAGGGCGGTTTTTACCCGGGAGAGCTCGGCGGAGAGCGCGGCGCGTTCGGATCGAATCTTCTCCACCTGGGCCAGGTGCCGCGCCAGGGATTCCTCACGCCGAAGCCGATCCTCGGGAGGCTCGGGCAGCTCGGAAACCAGGATCGAGCTCCAGACCCCCCGGTCTGTCATGAACGAGGATTCGGTGCTGTTGAAGATACCTGCCATGCCGTAGTAGTCCTCGAGGCGGATCGGATCGAACTTGTGGTCGTGGCAGCGAACACAACCGAGAGACTGGCCGAGGAACGAGGCGCCGATTTTCTGAATTTGATGATCGACGATGTCCGCTTTCAACTGGGCTTTGTCTCCCGTGACGATGTGGATTTCCCCGAGCAGGAGGAATCCGGTGGCAATGATGGCCTCCTGGCGTTCCCGGGCATCCCGCAAAGGCATCAAGTCCCCCGCGATCTGTTCGTGGACGAAGCGGTCGAAGGGTTTGTCTGAATTCAGCGCTTGGACCACGTAGTCACGGTAACGCCAGGCGTACGGGGCGGGCACGTCGTTGACGGTGCCGAGTTGGTCGGCGTAACCCACGAGATCCAGCCAATGCCGCGCCCAGCGTTCGCCAAACGCGGGTGAAGTCAGGAGCTTGTCCACCACCTTTTCCCGGGCTTCCGTCGAAGGGTTGGACAGAAAGCGGGCTGCTTCGCCTTCATCGGGCGGCAAGCCGGTGAGATCGAAAGTCACCCGGCGCAACCAATTCTGAGGCGCGGCATCGGGGGCGGGGCGCAACCCCGACGCTTCCATTCGGGCCAGCAGAAATCGGTCGATGGTGTTCCGCGGCCAGTCGGCCTGGAGTACGGACGGAGGAACGGGGGAAAGGATGGGCTGAAAAGCCCAATGCGCCGGCGGAGGCTCGGCCAGTTGCGCGTCACCGGGAAGCAAGAGAAGCACGGAGGCCAGCCCGAACCATCCGAAAATGCCGCGCTCGCCGACGCTAATGATGCGTCGGAGGCGGGAAGCGGGGAGTCTTGGTTTCCCGAACATGAGTCATCGAGAAACCTAACTCAAACGACCATTGAAGCCAAGCAATCTTCGAAGGAGATTCGGGGCGGCCGTGTATCCCGATGTTGTCGGTGATGCGCGAGGCAGCTTTACGGAGCGGCCTTCACTCCGCTTCAAGGTGTGTCTTCAATGGGGGTTGGCAGCTTCAACGGGCAAGGGTGCTGACAGGGCGAAAGCATTCACCCAGGGCGGGCCATGGAGCGGGAGGAGATCGCCGCGGCCCATTGGCGCGAGCGGAAGCGCCGTGAACAGCGCGCCCCGACAACGTGCGGATCCGCCGGAGAGAGTGGACGGGACTTTTGATGTTTGAAGTTCGGGGCGGGTTGGGTTTGGATTTCATTCCATGAAACACACGGAAGAAGGAGGAGCCATCCTGGGCCGGACGCGGCGTCATTTCCTCTCCCGCTCGGCCGCAGGCTTGGGCGCCATGGCCTTGGGCTCCCTGCTTGAGCCCGGTTTGGTGCGCGGGGCCGAACGTCTCGCACGTGGCGAATCTTGGCGCGGGGTCCTGGGGGCTCTGCCTTTTCGAGCCAAGGCCAAGCGCATTATTTACCTCTATCAGGCCGGCGGCCCCTCCCACCTGGAAACCTTCGATCCCAAGCCCAAGTTGAAGGAACTGGACGGGAAGGCGATGCCGGAGTCGATGACCAAGGGGCAGCAGATTGCCCAACTGCAAGGGCGTGAGTTGAAATGTCTGGCCCCGCAAACGGAATTCAAACGGTATGGCCAGGCCGGCATCGAGATCTCGGAACTGTTCCCCCGCACGGGCGCGGTCATGGACGAAATCTGCTTGATCCGGTCCCTGCACACCGAACAGATCAATCATGACCCCGCCCACATGTTCATGAACACCGGCTCGATCATTGCCGGACGTCCCAGCATGGGCTCATGGCTGTTGTACGGGCTGGGTTCCGAGGCCGAGGATCTGCCGGGCTACGTCGTGCTGCAATCGGCAGGCAAGGGAGGTCAAATGCAGCCCATCGCGGCGAGACAATGGCACAGCGGTTTCCTGCCCAGCCGTTTCCAGGGAGTGCGGCTTCAATCCAAAGGCGAGCCCGTCCTTTATTTGGATCGCCCGCCCGGGGTCGACCAGGAAAGCCAGAAGCGCTTGGTGGAGTCGGTGCGAGAGTTGAACGTCGCCAGACACGAGGACTGGCAGGATCCCGAGATCTTGACGCGAATCGCCCAATACGAAATGGCCTTCAAGATGCAGGCGAGCGTCCCGAGCTTGGTGGACTTTTCGGGCGAGCCTCAACATGTGTTGGACCTTTACGGTGCCAAGCCGGGGGATGGCAGCTTCGCTTCGAACTGCCTGCTCGCGCGGAGGTTGGCCGAGCGCGGGGTGCGATTCATTCAGCTCTACCACCGCGATTGGGACCATCACGACGACGTCAAGAAAGACGTGCCACTCAAGGCGGAGGAAGTGGACCGCGCCTCAGCCGCCCTGCTGCTGGATCTCAAGCAGCGGGGCATGTTGGACGAGACCCTGGTGGTCTGGGGTGGCGAATTCGGGCGCACTCCGATGGCTCAAGGAAAGGGGCGCGATCACCACATCAAAGGTTTTTCGATGTGGCTGGCCGGAGGCGGCATTCGCGGGGGGATGGCGTATGGAGGAACCGACGAACTGGGCTACGCGGCGGTGGAAAATCCGGTCAGCGTTCATGACCTTCACGCGACCATGCTGCGGCTCCTCGGCATCGAACACACACGGCTGACCTTCCGCTACCAGGGACGTGACTTCCGCCTCACCGATGTTTCCGGAAATGTGCTGAAGGATATCCTGGCGTAAGGTGGAGTCGGCATGGGCGGACGACGGACTTGGGAAGCGTGCACGAAGGGGAATCATCGTTTCCTCGAGCCGACCCCAGTGTGGTCTTGCCACGGCGGACTTGGTTCGTAGGCTTTCGCGCATGCGGATTCTTTCGGGCATTCAACCCTCGGGTGCGCTGCATTTGGGGAATTACTTCGGCATGATGCGTCCCGCCATCGATCTGGTGGAGCAGGGGGAAGCGTATTACTTCATCGCGAATTATCACTCGATGACCTCGCTGTTCGATCCCGCCGAACGGCGGCGCCACACCCTGGACGTGGCCCTGGATTTTTTAGCCTGCGGACTCGATCCGAAGCGGGCGGTGTTTTTTCGGCAGAGCGATGTTCCGGAAGTGACGGAATTGACCTGGCTCCTCACCACCCTCACGCCCATGGGATTGCTGGAGCGGTGCCACAGCTACAAGGACAAGCTGGCGAAGGGGATCTCCCCCAATCACGGCCTTTTTGCGTATCCCGTGCTGATGGCCGCGGACATCCTGCTTTACGATTCGAATGTGGTGCCGGTGGGCCGGGATCAGAAACAACACGTGGAAGTCACGCGCGATATCGCCATCAAATTCAACGAACTCTACGGCCCGACTTTTGTCCTCCCCGAACCCCGCATTCGGGAGGAAGTGGCGGTGGTGCCCGGCACCGACGGTCAAAAAATGAGCAAGAGCTATGGCAACACCATTGAACTCTTCGGGGAGGAAAAGACCTTGCGGAAGAAAATCATGAGTTTGGTGATGGACAGTCGCTCTCCCGCGGAACCCAAGCCCGACGCCGGCAAGAACATTGCCATCCAGTTGCTCAAACTCGTGGCACCCCCCGAGGTTTCGCGGGAGGTCGAGGACCGCTTGCGGACGGGCGGGTTGGGCTATGGCGATTTGAAGAAGACGTTGTTCGAGCATTGCTGGAACGTATTCGCGTCTGCCCGGGCCAAACGCGCGGAACTCGCGGCGGATCCCGCTTTCGTGGAATCTGTGCTGCGGGACGGAGCGCAGCGGGCTCGCGGGATCGCCCGTAACGTGCTCGCCCGGGCTCGTCTCGCCTGCGGCATCGACTGAACCCTGTGACTACGACCCCTTCGGCTCCAGCCCCCGCCACCGCGAAACTGCGCGTGGAATCCGCCGATTTCCTTCGTGGCGCCGTGATGATCATCATGGCGCTGGATCACGTGCGTGGATTTCTGAGCAACGCGGGAGTCGATCCGGTGGATGTTTCGCGGACCTGGCCGGCGCTGTTTTTCACGAGATGGATCACGCATTTTTGCGCTCCGGTGTTCATCTTTCTCGCCGGAACCAGCGCCTGGTTTGCGGGCACTCGCCGCACCAAGGCGGAACTTTGCCAGTTCCTCTGGACGCGCGGCCTGTGGCTGGTGTTCCTGGAACTCACGCTCGTGCGATTCGGATGGCGATGGGAGTTTCGCTTTCACGAATTCAACGCGGGCGCCGTCATCTGGGCGATTGGCTGGTCCATGGTTTTCCTGAGTTGCTTGATTTTTTTACCCACCCGGGTTGTCGGGGGATTCGGGCTGGCCATGATCGTGCTCCATCACACGCTGGATGGCGTGAAATCGGATGCTTGGGGCTCCGCCGGATGGTTGTGGAAAGTCCTGCATGAGGGCGGTTTGTTCGACACCCCCTGGGGTGGAAAGTTCGCGGCGAGTTACCCGCTCATCCCCTGGATCGGGGTCATGGCGGCCGGGTATGCGTTCGGTTCGATTTTCGCCTGGGATTCCCCGCGTCGAAGGCAGTTCTTGTTCCGGGGCGGTGCGGCCATCCTCCTGGGCTTCGTGATCTTGCGCGCCTGGAATGTCTATGGCGATCCTTCCCGCTGGAGTTCACAAAGGGACGCGATGACGACCCTGATGTCCTTCTTGAACTGCAGCAAGTATCCACCCTCCTTGCTCTATCTCGCCATGACGCTCGGACCGGCCTGGCTCTTGATGGGATGCATCGATCGTCCGCTCGGCGCTTGGGCCAAGCCTGTGCTGGTTTTCGGAAGAGTGCCGCTGTTCTACTATCTCCTCCATTTGCCTCTCATCCACTTGATCGCGATCGGTGCGGCGATGCTTCACGGGCAGGAATCCGCGCTAAAGTCGCTGCTGGGGGCGGGTGGTGAACGGCCGGGATTCGGGTTTCCCCTTCCTTGGGTTTACCTGATTTGGATTGCGGTGATGCTGCTCTTGTATCCGGTGTGCGCTTGGTACGCCCGGGTCAAGGCGAAATCGAAATCGGCTTGGTTCAGCTATCTATGAAACTGCATGTCATCCATGACGCGCGCTGCGCCGGTTACCACTTCCGAGGGCATCCGGAACGCCCCGCGCGGGTTTCGCGCACGGTCGAAAAGTTGAAAGCCCAAAGCGACATCCCCATCGTGTGGGAAAGCCCCGCGTCCGTGGTGGAATCGAGCCTTCTGCGAGCGCACAGCGAAGGGCATTTGAAGGTGATCCGGCATGCAGCGGGAGATTTCGATGGGGACACCCCGGCGTCGCCGGATATCGGCGAGCACGCGGAACGTTCGGTGGGGGCGGCTTTGAAAGCTCTGGAACTTGCCCGCCGGGGCGAAGCCTCGTTCAGCTTGATGCGCCCCCCCGGCCACCACGCCCTGCGAGACCGGGCCATGGGGTTCTGCTACTACAATGCCGTGGCGGTGACGGCCTTGGAGGCTCTCGCCAAGGGAATGGATCGAGTGGCCGTCTTCGATTTTGACGTTCATCACGGCAACGGCACGGAGGCCATTCTCCTGGATCATCCCGGCGCGCGCTTTTTCTCCGTCCACCAGCATCCGTGCTATCCCGGAACCGGCACGGAACATCGCGGCAAGAATTGCTTTAATTTCCCCGTCGCGCCCCGCACGCCGGCGCCGAAATATCGCGAGGTGCTGCGGCGAGCCCTCGACGCAATGATGGCCGGCCAACCGCAGTTGATCTGCGTTTCGGCGGGGTTCGACGCGTTCGCCCGGGATCCCCTGGCGCAAGAGACTCTGGAGGCAGAGGATTTTCAGTGGATGGGCGAACAGCTTCGCCGCGGGGGCGTTCCTTTTCTGAGCCTCCTGGAGGGTGGTTACAGTGTTGAACTACCGGAGTTGATTCTGGCCTATCTCAAGGGCGTGACGGGTCAATAGCGGCCGCCCCGATCCCATGTCGCGCCTCCCTTTTGAGCTCTTTCTGGCCTTTCGCTATCTGCGGCCGAAGCGGACTTTCGTCTCGGTGATCACCCTACTTTCCGTCATTGGCGTGACCCTGGGCGTGGCCGTGCTCATCATCGTCATCAGTGTGATGAGCGGATTCGATCGTGAGATGAAGGACAAGATTTTGGGGTTCAATTCTCACCTCAAAGTGATGTCCTCCCAGGGCACCTTGAAAACTCCGCGGCAGGTCGCGGAGAAGGTATCCGCCCACCCCAGCGTCACGGGCGTTTCTCCGTTCGTGATGGGGCAGGTGTTCCTGGAGGCCCATTCCGGCGATGGAACCTCGCGGGTCCTGGCTCCCGTCGTGCGGGGAGTGGATCCGGTGTCCGAACGACGCGTCAGTCGAATCCCCGATTCGATGGTGGCGGGTCAATTCGACGTGCGCGGCAATGGTGTCGTCCTCGGCGTGGAATTGGCGCGCAAATTGCACCTGCAGGTCGGCGATTCGATTTCCATTTATTCGATTCGGAATTTGAAGGCGATGAAGGATGGCGCGCAGCGGGGCATGGAGGAGGTGGTGTTGCCGGACGATTTTGAAGTGCGCGGGATTTTCGACATCGGCCATTTCGAGTATAATGAGCTGTACGTGGCCACTTCAATGGGGAGCGCGCAGGACTTGTACGGCCTGGGCGCGGACGCGCACGGTCTACTCGTCAACGTCAAGGAACCGGAACAGGTCGAACGGGTGCGACAGGAATTGGAGCAAACGTTGGGATCGGCCTTCGAGATCGTCACTTGGATGGACGAGAACGGCCATCTGCTGGACGCGCTGGTCGTCGAAAAGAACGTCATGTTCTACATCCTGTTTTTCATCATGATTGTGGCGGCGTTTGGAATCACGAGCGTGCTGATCACGTTCGTGGTGCAAAAGACGCGTGAGATCGGCGTTCTGAAGGCGCTGGGGGCCACGCGGTGGCAGGTCTTGTGGCTTTTCTTGAGCCAGAGCGTGCTCGTGGGAACCCTGGGCGTGGTGGCGGGCTTGGGCTTGGGCTGGCTGGGGGTGCAGTATCGGAACGAGTTTCTCGTGTTCATGCGTCAAGTCACAGGCTTCGAACTTTTTCCGGCCCGCATTTATAGCTTTTCGAAACTGCCGGCCCTTTTCGTGCCATCGGACATCGCGGCCATCTGCCTGGGATCGCTCATCATCTGCGTGTTGGCGGGTTTGCTGCCGGCGTGGAACGCGTCGCGGCTTCATCCCGTGGAGGCCTTGCGCCATGAATGAGGAAGCGAAGACCACGCCGAGGGAGAAGTCGGTTGAGGTCGTTTCAGTGACGAAATCCTACCGGCTCGGAGCGAGGGTGGTGCCCGTGCTGCGCGGGATCGACCTCGTCATTGCCGCGGGTGAGTTTGTGGCGCTCCGGGGAGCCAGTGGCGCGGGAAAAAGCACGCTTCTGCATCTCATGGGAGGACTGGATCGGGCCGATTCCGGCCGCATTTTTGTGGAGGGCGCCGAGCTTTCCACCCTGTCAGGCGGGGCACTTTCCGCCTTCCGCAACGCGCGAGTCGGTTTTGTGTTTCAAGCCTACTGTTTGCTGCCGGAGCTCGACGCTCTGGAAAACGTCTGCCTGCCCGCTCGGCTGGCACGAGTGGACGCCTCGGAGGCATCGACCCGCGCGGTCTCCTTGCTGGACAAAGTAGGATTGCGCGGAAGGTTGGACCATCGTCCTTTGGAGTTGTCCGGCGGCGAGCAGCAGCGGGTGGCGATCGCGCGTGCCCTCATCAACCGTCCGAAGCTCCTGCTCGCGGATGAACCGACCGGGAATCTGGATTCCAGGACGGGGGCGGAGATTATCGAGCTCCTGATACAATTGCAGCGTGAGGAAGGCGGAACGTTGGTGATTGCGACCCATGACGAGCGGGTGGCCTCGCGAGCCCCCCGGCAAATCGAACTGGGGGACGGCGTCGTGGTTTGATGATCGAACGAAGGATCGCGGCGTTGAGGCTGCTTTAGAGATTGATCAGGAAGCAGCACTTCGGGAGTTCATCCCGTCCCAATCGACGAAACGCAACTCAAACGCGTCCCGCTAGGAATCCCAACGGGATTCCGTCTCGAAGCCCAAGGTTGCGAGGGACGAGCTACCTTGGGTCACAGTCCGCCAATGGAAACCAACCCCAACGGGGTTGTGACGAAATCCTATTTCCGTTTGGCGTGGTAAAGCCACAACCGCGTTGCGGTTGAATTGAATTCCAAACGGCAACCCAAGGTAGCTCGTTCCTCGCAACCTCGGGCTGGAGGACACAATCCCTTTGGGATTGAAGGCGGGATTCCGTGGCCCATTGAGAAAACACGACAAAGAACGAGGCCTATCCTTGATGGATCTGGTGAGTGATCCGGAAAGGCTTTATCGTCTGGACCTTGCGAAGTTTCATGAAGGGCAATTGCCGTTGTAAGCAAATAAACTCCGCCGGGCCGGGGTGTGGAATGGTGAGTAACTTCAGCATCAAGTTAGTCGGAAGGATCAAAGTTTGCGATGGTTCACGGAGGTCATCGGCACAATGGGCGGCGCCTCTTTCATGAATCGGTTCACGTCCGCGGCGAAGGCTTCGACATCCGCTTCCAAGGTATCCCAAGCGCACATGAGCCGGCATCCGCCCGGGCCGATAAAGGTGTAGAATTTCCACCCCTGCTGCCGCAACGCGTGGATAACGTTCGGGGGCAGTTCCGCGAATACCGCATTGGCCTGGACTGGGAAGAGGAGTTTGACTCCGGGAATGGCGGACAATTTGTCTTTCAACAGCGTGGCCATCGCGTTTGCGCGGGCGGCGTGTTTCAACCAAGCTCCATCCCGAAGCAATCCCACCCAAGGGGCCGACAAGAATCGCATTTTGGAGCACAATTGCCCCGCCTGCTTGCATCGATAATCGAATTCCCGGGCCAGGTCTCG
Organism: Verrucomicrobiota bacterium; assembly: GCA_016871495.1. Classification (NCBI taxonomy): domain Bacteria; kingdom Pseudomonadati; phylum Verrucomicrobiota; species Verrucomicrobiota bacterium. The sequence continues at coordinate 49,516 of VHDF01000028.1, forward strand.
ATTGAAAAACACCACGGCCTCACCAACCTGCGTTCCGTTCTTCGTGCCGCCGAAACACAAGACGTCAATTCCCGCCTGCCAGGTGATTTCCTTGGGCTTCACTGCCAGCGAGGCCACCGCGTTGGCAAAGCGCGCGCCGTCCATGTGAAAACCGAGTCCGAATCCCTTCGCTTTCGACCAAATGGCTTTCAATTCGTCAGGCGTGTACACGGTCCCCAGCTCCGTGGCCTGGGTGACACTGACCACCCGGGGTTTCGGATAGTGAATATCGCTTCGCTTCAACACCATCCGTTCAACCCCGGCCGGATCGATCTTTCCCGCCGGACCCGGCACTTGGAGAATCTTGGTGCCGTTGGAAAAGAACTCGGGGGCGCCGCATTCGTCGGTTTCCACGTGCGCGGTTTCATGGCATAGAATGCTGTGATAAGACTGGCACATGGAAGCCATGGACAGTGAATTAGCTGCCGTTCCATTGAAGACGAAGAACACTTCGCATTGAGTTTCGAACGTGTCCCGGATGAGGTCCGCGGCTTGCTGGGTCCAGGGGTCGTCGCCGTAACTCACGGCGTGGCCCGCATTTGCCTCCTGCATCGCTTCCCAGGCTTCGGGGCACACGCCCGCGTAATTGTCGCTGGCAAAGTGACGTTTTCGTTCAGGCCTGCTGTCGCGCGTGATCTCGCTCACCCGCGCATCATGAAGTTTCGACAATCTCCAAGTCCAGTCGCGGATGGCTGGCCGTGTATGCCGAGGTTGTTGGTAGGGCGGGCCTGTCCCAGCCCGCCGCCCACTGGATGCAAAACATCATGCTCCGGCGGCGCGCCGGGACGGACGCGCCCTACCTGCATCGCCGGCAACATCGGGATGCACCGGATGGTTGGGGGCATGATCGAACTTCATGGTGACACTTCCCGGGTACTGATTGAGAATGCTCCCATGACTCGAGGTTCCCGGCACCTTGCTGTTCTGGTCCAATGGGGTTGGATTTGCCTTGCCAGCGCCTGGCTCGAATCCGCCGCGGCGGATGCGCGCCCGAACGTGGTGTTGATTATTTCCGATGACCAGGCATGGACGGACTACGGATTTATGGGCCACCCCGCTGTGCGTACGCCGCACCTGGACCGGCTTGCCGGCCGGAGCCGGGTGTTCCGCCGGGGTTATGTGCCGTCCAGCCTTTGTTGCCCGAGCCTGGCCTCGATTCTGACAGGACGTTATCCCCACCAACATGGCATCGTGAGCAATGATCCACCTCTGCCTCCGGGACTCGCCGGTGCCCAGCGTTGGAAGTCCCCGGAATTCGTTCAAGGTCGAAAGTGGATGAACAACGCCTTGGAATCGCAACCCACGCTGCCCAAACAATTGGTGGCCGCGGGTTATCGCAGCTTCCAGGCCGGAAAATGGTGGCAAGGCCACTTCAGCCGGGGCGGTTTTACTCATGGGATGACCCGGGGAGATGAGTTCCAAGGCGGACGCCACGGCGATGAAGGATTGAAAATTGGCCGCCATACTATGGTTCCTGTGTTCGAGTTCATTACCGAGTCCAAGAAGGAAGGGGCACCGTTCTTCCTTTGGTATGCTCCCATGCTTCCGCATGATCCGCACACGCCTCCGGATCGTCTGCTCGCGCGGTATTTGCCTTTAACGCCATCCCCTCACGTGGCGCGTTATTGGGCCATGATCGAATGGTTCGATGAAACCGTGGGACAACTTCTCGCCCATCTGGATCGTGAACGACTCACGCAGGACACACTGGTGGTTTACATGACCGACAATGGCTGGATCCAGCACCCGGACCGACCGCGCTTCGCTCCCCGGTCGAAACAATCGCCCTACGACGGGGGACTGCGCACCCCGATACTCCTGAGCTGGCCGGGACGGATCGAGCCGTCGCGTTGGGATGTTCCGGTGAGTTCGGTGGACATTGCCCCGACGGTGATGGCGGCATGCGGCCTGCCAGTGCATTCAGGGGTGGCGGGGATCGACTTGCGTGACGCGCGCGCGTTGGGCGGGCGCAATGCTGCCTTTGGCGCTTGCTTCACTCATGATGCCGTCGTTCTTGAATCGCCTGTGTCGAGTCTGCGCTGGCGTTGGGGGGTGGTGGGGGAATGGAAGATCATTGTTCCCCATGCGGCGCGCGAACCGGGCGATTCGGTGCAGCTTTATCATGTGACGAAGGATCCGCATGAGCTGGTGAATCTTGCTCCGGTAGAGCCTCGCCGCCTTGATCGCCTCCTTCGAGCCGTCGATGCGTGGTGGGATCCCTCACGGCAACGAACTGCACCGTGACTTCCCCGTCTTGGTGGTGGGGGCACGTGAGGATCTCCGCACGGTTCACAAGGAGGTTTCCGGCCGCCTGATCTTCCCCTCCGTGTCGTGGGGGTGAGATTTCATGTGGAAATCACTTGAGATTGGGTTTGGAGTCTTGAATATTTCCTTCGTTGCGCGTGGTCTTCCAGGTGAAAGAGAAGGGCCAGGCAACAGGGTTGGGGTCGTAGCTCAGTTGGTAGAGCGTCTCGTTCGCAATGAGAAGGTCGCAGGTTCGAATCCTGTCGGCTCCACCAGTCCGAGAAATGGTTTCCGGAGGTCGTCGCCATTCAGCAGCCGGTGCGTGGCGAACGAATGCTGCAAGCTGTGTGGCGTGGCCGGTCTGGGAAGCCGGGCGGTTCGAACGGATTCCTTCCATCATCCGCAATTCAGTGCCGTGGACAAGGCGCAGCGGTAGCGCGAATCCTCCGTGACCACATTCAGCACCCGGATTTGTTCCCTTTGTCGCCTTGGATGGACTTCGGACCGCGCCGTTCACGGCGCCTCAACGTGGACAACCCATCCGCGTGAATTCCCAACCCGTCTCGAATGACGCTCCAGGCTTCCCCCGTAACGCAGACAGCCCTGTCTGCTGTGCCGCAGGCTGCCCAGCCTGCGAGGCGGTGCCAGGCCTATCGCCCCGCAATTCCCCCAGGCGTGCAACCGCAATCCCCGGACCGCGCCGTTCACGGCGCTTCATCGTGGACAGCATCACGACATGATTTGACCGATGAGACTGGAACAAAAATCGAATTACCCGGCATCCAGCGGACTTTTGACCCCCAATCCTGGCTTTGTCATCACATGGGTGTAAATCTGTGTCGTCGAGACATCCTTGTGCCCAAGCAATTCCTGCACCGTCCGAATATCGTATCCAGCTTCCAGGAGATGCGTGGCAAACGAATGTCTCAGGCTGTGGCACGAGGCTGGCTGATGGATCTGAGCCGCACGAACCGCCTCCTTCACCGCTCGTTGAAGCGCCGTCTCATGCACATGATGGCGCCGAATCTGATTGCTCCGTGGATCTCGGCTGGGATGCGAGGCGGGAAACACATATTGCCACCCCCATTGTCTCGCCGCATTCGGATACTTCCTGGCCAGCGCGTAGGGCAGTTCGACCTCACCTTGACCGGAGGCCAACTCCTGCTCGTGCAGCGTTCGCACTCGTCGCAGATGGTTCTCCAAATCCGTTTTTGTCGAAAGCGGTAGCATTGTGACCCTGTCCTTGAATCCTTTGCCGTCACGTACAAGGATTTGATTCTGCTCAAGGAGGATGTCCTTGACCCGCAACCGCGTACATTCCATCAGCCGCAAGCCTGCGCCGTAGAGCAGCCGAGTCATCAGATGCAATGTTCCTGGCTTCATCGCGGCAAGCAGTCTTCGAACCTCTTCCACTGTTAAAACTACGGGCAGCCTTTTCGGCCTGTTCGCGCGGGCTGCGTCGATGGGACCCGGCTCTTGGTGCAGAACCTGTTGATAAAGAAACAACAACGCACTGAACGCCTGGTTCTGAGTGGAAGCTGCGACTTTGCCCCGAACGGCGAGATCCGTAAGAAACGCTTCGATTTCCAGAGCCCCCATTTCACGGGGATGCCGTTTGCCGTGGAAAAAGATGAATCGCTTAATCCATTGAACATAAGTCTCCTCCGTGCGGAATGAGTAGTGCTTCAGGCGGGCGACCTCGCGCACCTGATCCAGAAGCCTGGATTTGGGGTTGGGAATGAATCGTCCCAACCGCTCCGTTGCAGCCTTTGTATCTTGCATACAGAACCACCTCCTGAACGCAAGTTTCTCCTGGACAAGCAGCAAGGCAAGAATATTCTACGAGTATGCTGTCTTTAAAGACAGCTATTAGGCAGTCCAGTTATAGTTAGGCCACATCGTGCGTCGTGCCAGCTATGAGCACTAAACCAGTCCACGGACCAGACGAACTGCGGCATTTGGAACTCTTGAGAGAAGCTCAGCAACTTCTCGCCGACGCCCTAAACTCGTTGGGTGGTAAAACGCCGGCAACCGCCGAAGCAGCGTATCTGGGATGGGCGGCGGTCCATGTGAATCGCGCTGCTGAGGGATACCTGTGGCTTCGAGATTCATGCCGAGTTGCCGCCTCGAAGCTCTTAGTTCGCCCAGCACTCGAAGCGACCTTTGCAGGGATAGCTGTGATAAAGAATCCAAGCCTCCTGTTTCGCAAGGCCTATTCTGAGTGGGAGGAGGATAAGAAGATGTTTGCGACGGATGACATCGGCAGGAACCAGGCCGACAAGGCCTTGGAAGAACTGAAGCGTACGTTCCAGACGAATTGCCCCAACTGTCTCGTCGACTGCAAGCGACTCACTGTTCGCGACGCGGCTGACGCCGCTGGATTCGTCGAAAACTATGAGAGTGCGTATCGCACTTACTGCCAGTTCACGCACGGCGCAATGCGAGCAGTTCTCGGGCATCTCGATGATGCCACGGACGAAATTGACACGCCGATTGTTACTTGGTGCGTGCTTCAGATGCTCGACCATTTGCAAACAGACACACCAGCCCAGATTCCAGATCTCGTCCCGTTCCGGAAGAGGCTGCTTTACCCAGAAGCCACAATCCATGCCGCCTAATCCATTTAGCCGGATC
>VHDF01000029.1 GCA_016871495.1 Verrucomicrobiota bacterium
TCGGGGAGCTTCAGCGAGCGATAGACGCGCGAAGTGGCCAAGAGCCCCGCATGAGACGAAGCGGTCTCGTCGAGCGGCTTGGGATCGATGGCGAACGGCGACTTGGCTTGGACGGGCAAGCGAGCTGGCATGCGAAATAAATACATGATGTATATAACATTGCAAGAGAACAATTCACATCTGATGCGTCCTGAAGCGGTTTTTTTGAATCGCTACCGAATTACCCGTGGATCAGGGCCCTCGTGGGTGGCGTGACAATAATGTAGGTCAGAGGAAGGCTGGCGGAATCCGTGCCGGCGAGCGTGACCGTTTGGGGGGTGTCTTCAGACACGGTCAAAGAAGCGGCGTTAGCCGTCGGGCGCCCCGAGGCGGGAGAGCCGAACACCTCGTTGGAGGGATCACTCTCCAACCCGAAAAAGCTGTAGGCCACGACCACGAAGTAATAAGTTGTCCCCACCGTCAAATCGGGAACATTGTGAGTCATGACATTCCCCACATCCAGGGTGGTGGTGCAACGGCCGGTCGAGAGCCCGTACTTCACCTTGTAGCCGGCCACGGAAGGCTCCGGATTCCGATCCCACGCCAGTTTCACCACCCCCAAAGCACCCAAGGCTTCGGTGGAAATCCAGATCGAGAAGACGCAAACCAAGGAGAGCCAAGAAGATACTGCCAGGGAACGTTTCCTATACATCGGAGGAATTCATAGCCAATTTTCCGAAGGGAAGAAAGCAGAAAACTCGCATCGTTCCCAGGGCACACTCCACCCCGGCCTTTTACCCCTCCAGCCCAGACACGGGTCAACGCGACTGCCCGCACCCAGCGCTAATCATCGTCCTCCACGTCCATGTCCTGAAGCCGGACACTCTGCACGCCTTCCTTCTGGTTCAGGGCTTTGACCAGCGCACTCGCGGTCGAATCGAGCCTGAACACCACGCGATACCTCAGGTCCAAACTCAGACCTTGCTTGGCGCTCTCCACCGACAACATCCGGCACGAGGCAAGGTGGTCCGAAAGCATTCCTTTCTCCAGGACGGCGGGCTCCAACGAAGCGCTGACGCGCAAGCTCAGCAAACGCTCTTCCGCCCCCTCGCTCGCCTGAACCTCGGCCGCGGACCTTCGCATCAAATAGGCCCCCGTCCCCACGACGAGAAGACCCAAACCCGCGACCCAATAATGGTTGGCGCCAGCCGCCATGCCCACCACCACCGCAAAAATCACATAAGCCGTGTCTTGCGTGTCCCGCACGACGGTCCGAAACCTCACGATGGACAAGGCTCCGACCAGGCTGAAAGCCCGTGCCACATTGTCCCCGATCACTTGCGTCACCATGGCGATCAAGGCGGAAAGAAGAACCAGGGTCGTCGGAAAAGAGGGGGCAACAACAATATCTCTCCGGGTCCAGCGGTAAATCAAGGAAACCACCCAGCCCAGAGCGAGGGCCGCCGTCAGTCGAATCGCGACCGCGACCGGATCCGTGGGAGGACCGGATTCCAGAACCGGCTTCAGCCAATCAGGCATGGTGGGGTGCCACACGTCCGCCGCCGTTTACCTGCAAATCGGGCGCGCATCCGAGCTTGAACAGTCCCAGGCGGTACTTGGAGACGGCGCCGGGTTGCAAGGTCAGGAACTGGGCAAGCTCCTTGAAGACGGCGGGCATTTTCCCGCGAAATTTGAGTTCAAGGATCATGTGATTCTCGAGCAGGAGCTCGCCGGTCCCGGGTTCCGCGAATCGAGGCTCCTCCATCCGCACCACATGAACCGCCTCGTCCAAAGTCAGGCGCAACGGACCCCATTCGTTGGAGCCGACCAGAGCAATGCGCTCATAACTGATCTGGCAGACCACTCTAAGTCCGCGAAGGTGAAGCCGTTTCTCATACCACGCGGCTGAACCCCCGCTCTGCTTGGCGCCCGTCAAATCGAGGCCCGGCAATTCATCGATCGCCAAGTCGGAACGGCGTTTCGACACCTTGTCACCCACCTTCAACTTCCGCTCCAAGAAGACGCGTTTCGAGACCCCATATCTCCGAATGCGGAACTTCGCGCGTCCGAAGGATCCGTGCTTGCGATACACCGCGAAATCCGGAGTGTCCAAATACAGGCTGCTGATGGAATAACCGCCTCCTGCTTCCGGACGGCTGTAAGGATCGGTTTGAAATCGTGACTTGGCCCAGTCCAACACTCCGGCGGCCCTATCTCGCGTGATGAGAAATTTCACCTCATGCGCGCTTAAACTCGGATTCCCTGAGACCAAAGATGGCGAGACAGCAATATTCACTTCAGGAATCCGCCCGCTCATTCCACTCTCCGAGAGCACTTCCCCCTGGAGCTGTTCCGCGCGCCATCCGCGAGGCGGCGGAACCGTCCATCGAAGGCTGGGCTGATTCGTGGCCATTTCATGAAGGGGATGCCGCGAAAAGTCACGGAAAAGTTGCGTTCAGGCCGGAAGGGCGGTGCCTCCAGAGGTCGTCGGTGGCCGGGTTGTCGTGGTCACGCAGACAGCCCTGTCTGCTGTGGCGCAGGCTGCCCAGCCTGCGGGGCGACGAAGGAACTAGGCCGGTGCATCCCGATGTTGCCGGTGATGCAGGTAGGGCGCGTCCGTCCCGGCGCGCCGCCGGAGCATGATGTTTTGCATCCCGTGGGCGGCGGGCTGGGACAGGCCCGCCCTACCAACAACATCGGGATACACGGGAACTAGGCGCGTGGAGATCATGGAAGGACCTCGTTCTTCACCCGCCGGGCCGACGGGCAGTCGGCGATACGGCAGGCTGGGCAGCCTGCGCCACGCGACAGACCACTTCGGGAGGCACGGCCGAAATGGGGTCAGCCCATGGCGAAAATCCAGTCACGACCCTTGGGGAAGTCTGGCCGGCCTTTTCCATTGCGACACTCTCGTGCCGGGGGCATGATCTCGGCATTCCCGGTGCCAAGACTGTGAGATTCGACTGAGACGGAGTCGAGGCTTCGGGAGACTGAACACTCAAGGAGGGCATGGTGCGGTATCCGTTGCTGATGGTGGCGGCGCTTTTTGCCGCCGGAATTGCGTTGGGTGATGCGATCCCCGCGTGCGCCTATGGCTCAGGAGGGCTCAGCATCTGCTTGCTGGCTGGCTTTGCACTCGTGCGTGGAAAGGGTCGAACTTCATCACGGGAGGATGCGAACGCGACATGTTCTCAAGCCGCCGGAAATTTTGGACGGCCCGACTTGGTTTCGTCAGGTTTCCTGGCCGCTGCGATTTTAACCTGCGGATTCACGTCGCAGCGGTTCGTCTTGGAAACTGTCCCTCCCGACGATGTTCGACACGTTTCGCCCGCTGCCCCGGCGCTCGTCCGCCTTCGCGGCACGCTCCTGGAAAAACCCCATCTGCGCGCCTTCGAGAACGCCCGGCATGAAAGAAAGATTCGATCCCAATCCCGCCTTCGGGTCGTCGCCATCCTGCACGCCGGAACCGAATGGCGTCCTGCTTCCGGGATCGTCCTGGTCACCACGCCTTTCGAGCACGGCCCGGAATATCACACCGGAGCGCCGGTCGAAGTCTTCGGCCTCTTGGAGGTCCCGCCGGGCCCTCAGGCTCCTGGCCTCTTTGATTATCGGTCTTACCTTGCCCGAGGCGGAATTCATCGACGGCTCAAGACGCAAAGCCTGGAAGACTGGCGGCGGACACAGCGTTTTGATCCCGGGGAAGTGCCCTGGCCGGACCGTTTTGAGGACTGGGCGCGCCTTACTTTGGCGCGCGGCGTTCCGGTGGAGGACGACGGACTGCGCTTGAGTTGGGCCATGGCGCTGGGTTGGAAAACGGCGTTCACCGACGAAGTGAGCGATCCATTCATGAAAACCGGCACGATGCATTTGTTCGCCATTAGCGGACTGCATGTGGTGTTGATTTCCGGGATCTTCGTGCAACTGCTGAAAGGGATGCGCGTTCCCCGGGCTTGGAGCGGGTGGGCCATCATTCCCCTGCTCTGGGCCTATACGGCGGCCACGGGCTGGCAGGCCTCCGCCTTGCGCGCCAGTGTGATGATGACCCTGGTGCTGGCATCCTGGAGCCTGCGCCGGCCCGTTGATTTGCTCAATTCGTTGGGCGCGGCGGCCCTGGCCATTCTGGCCTTCGATCCCCAACAACTTTTCCAGGCGGGCTTTCAGTTGTCGTTCCTGGTCGTCTTCAGTCTGGCCGTGCTGACTCCGAGGCTGGGCGGATGGCACAGCAAGTTGCGATGGGTCGATCCGTGGGTTCCCGAACGTCTGATTCCTCCCTGGAGATTCAAGCTCGAGGCGGCGTTGCGTTGGGTGGATCAAGCCCTGGCGACCTCGCTGGCGGCCTGGCTGGGATCCGTGACCCTCACGGCCGAGTATTTCCATTTGATCGCGCCCTCGGGTTTGTTGGCCAATGTGATTGTGGTTCCTATCGGGAACCTGGCGTTGATGTGCCAGCTCGGATCACTCCTTTGCGGCCATGGACTGGCGGAGTTGGGCGAACTCTTCAACCTCAGCGGGTGGTTCTGGATGCATGTCATGATCCGGATTTGCGAAACGATGGCGGATTGGCCTGGATCCCACGCCTACGTTCATGCGCCGGGGGCAGCGGCCTGTCTGCTGGCTTTGGCCGCCATGGCGGCACTCCTCCTCGAAAGTCCAAATCGATGGCGCCTGCTGGTTTGGAGTGGCCTTCCCGTGGCGGTGGCCATGAGCCTGTGGATGGAGCGCTGGCATCGAAGCCAGAGGGAGACGCGGTTGACCGTGCTGAACTTGCCCCTCTCTCGAAGCCTCTTTGTCGATCTGCGCGGAAGTCAGGACGACGTTGTGCTGGATACCGGAGCCGACGACGATACCAAGCGGGTGCTCACGCCCTTCCTCCACAGCCTGGGCAAGAACAGTTTGCCGCTGGTCATCATCACGCAGGGGGATGTGGCCCATGCCGGAGGTTTGCAGCGCTTTCTCGACCATTTCGACCCGCCCGCCGGCATGGTGCCAGACCAACGTTTTCGTTCTCCAGCCCATCGTGCGGCCATGGCGGCCATGGAAGAACGCAAAATGCGGCTCGATCGAATTCAGCGGGGCGATCAATTTGGTGCTTGGGAAGTTCTGCACCCCGTTCCGCAAGAAAGGCCGAGGCAGGGTGATGACGCGGCAGCGGTGCTGCGTCTGGAAGCGGAGGGCGTTCGCGTCCTGTTCTGCGGCAGTCTCGGTGAATCGGCTCGCAAGAGTTTGTTGCATGCCCCCCATTCCATCCTGGCGGATGTCCTCTTATGCGCGATTCCAGCGCGGGACGATCCGCTCGACGAGGAGACTTTGCGCTCCATCAGTCCGCGCCATGTCCTGATCACAGAACGGGAAAACCAACTGCGTCGATCCGCGATCTTGAAGCAGCGCCTTAATCGATTGGGCATTCCCTGGCACAGCACTTTCGAATCCGGAACTCTGCAAGTGCGGCTTCAATCCGGGAGCTTCGAAGTCATTTCGAGCAAGTGAGAAGGGTTGGCGAACCGTGGGGAAACCGTCCTGGCGGTCAACTCGTCTTGTCGAGGGTCTCGCAGAATTCCTGGAACGCGCGCTCCTCGATGTCCGTGGCCACGCCCGCGACGATGTGCCCCGCGAGGCTGCGCGCGACCACGGCCTTGGCGGGGGGGAGCGACAAGCTACCCATCACATCACGGATAATCGCTGCAAACGTGTTGCCATTGTAAAAGCAGAATGGAGCGAGGCGATGGCAGCGGCGGCAAAGTTCGACGGCATCCTCCAATGGCATCGTGGTGGCGTGGCGACTTTCCCAAAGCTGCCTCGTCGCGGCGTGTCCATCGGAAGTCGGCTTGTGCAACGCATTTTTCGCGGCGCACAGGATCGCGTTCTGCGCGACGACAAACTCCCACGTGTAGTCAGCCAGCCATGTCCGCGCCCGGCTCACGGCTTATCGGCGGCGGCGATTTGCCTTCACTTGGGCGGCCCGCACCTCGGCCACGCCCGCGCTCTTGAGAAACCCCTTGCCCGTTTTCGCATAAACCGGCTCGGCGGCGAAGCGATCCTGGATCTCCAGCCCGTCTTTCATCACGCGCTGGAAGACGGGATTCGCCAGCAGCTTCGGGTCAATCGCCGGTTTCATGGCGGCACTTTACGCCGCGCGGGCAGCCCGCGCAATGCCGTTGTGGGCGCGCCCGTCCGCCGCCTGGGAACTTTGAACAAAGGTGTTCCAGCTTTCACCCCGGGGTTGGAGCGCAGCGCCTGCCCCGGGTGGACGGTCACTCACGCAGGCGCCAAGACACGGGAGGCGGGGAATCCGGACTTTTAGTTTTTCCGCTGAGGTCAGTCGAATCCGAAGCCATCTTCTCACTCATGCTCATGCTCATGATCATGTTCATTCACTTCTGCTCGGCGAGCGATGAGCTGGGACATGGCCGGCAGGAGGAGACCCTGCCGCACTGAACATCGGCGGGCGATCAAGAGTAAGAGCAAGATCACGATCAAGAAGACGGACGGACGATGATGACGCCATTCCACCGAACACAGCGAGGAATCGAAATTCATTCGCATACCCGGCCAGCCCCGCATTGCTCGCCATCGCCGAGTCCAGGTGTCTCCGTGGGAAGGCCGCGGATGATGAGGAACCCTTTCGCGGGTGCCGCCGTTTACCGGAACAGGCCCGGGTTGGGCGGGGCGCCGCCGCCCATTTTCCCCATCATTTTTTGGAACTTGTTCATCTTCCGCATCAATTGCTGCATTTGATTGAAGCGATTGAGCATCGAGTTCAGTTCCGACACTTTCACGCCGCTGCCGTTGGCAATGCGCAGCCGGCGGCGGGCGTTCAAAATTTGGGGATTGCGGCGCTCGACGGGGGTCATGGCGCAGATCATCGCCTCCATGCGGCGGAACTCGCGCTCGCTCTTCGAAAGGTCCGCCCCCTTGATCATTTCGGAGCCGCCGGGAAGCATGCCCACAATCTTCTCCAGGGATCCGAGCTTTTTCATCCCGCGCAACTGCTCGAGAAAGTCCTCGAGCGAAAACTGGCCCTTGCGCATTTTCTCCTCCATGCGCAGGGCATCCTCTTCGTCCACGGCCTGGGCGGCTCTTTCCACCAAACTCACCACGTCCCCCATGCCCAGGATGCGGGAGGCCATGCGCTCGGGATGAAAGGGCTCGAAATCCTCGGGTTTCTCGCCGACGCCGATGAACTTGATCGGCTTGCCCGTGACGGATTTCATGCTGAGCGCCGCCCCACCGCGCGCGTCGCCGTCGAGCTTGGTGAGGATCGCGCCCGTGACGTTCAACGCCTTGTCAAAATGAGTGGCGACATTCACAGCCTCCTGCCCCGTCGCGGCGTCAAGCACCAGCAGGATCTCCCGGGGCTGGACCAGGTCGCGCAGTCTCACGAGCTCCTGCACCAGCGGCTCGTCGATTTGAAAGCGGCCGGCGGTGTCGAAAATCACGATGTCGATCTGCTCGGCGCGGGCCCGGTCCATGGCCTCGCGCCCGATGCGCAGCACGTCCGTCTCACCCTTGAGCGTGAAAACCGGCACGCCCAACTGCCGCCCGAGCGTTTCCAATTGGTCCATGGCCGCGGGCCGGTAAACGTCCGCCGCGACGAGCAAGACTTTGCGTCCCTCCTTCGTGAGCAGGTTCGCGAGTTTGCCGCTGGAGGTGGTTTTGCCGGAGCCATGCAGGCCCACCATCATGAGGCAGGAGGGGGGATGGCTCAGGGCGAGTCCGGCGCCGCTGCTGCCGAGCAATTCGACCAACTCGTCATGAATGATTTTGATGATCTGCTGGCCGGGCTGGATGCTTTGGATGACCTGATGTCCGATCGCCTTCTCCTTGACCCGGTCGATAAAGTCGCGGGCGACCTTGAAATTCACATCGGCGTCCAGCAACGCCATGCGCACATCGCGCAACGATTCGCTCACGTTGGTCTCGGAAATCTTACCGAGCCCGCGCAGATTGCGAAAAACGTTCTGGAGCTTGCTGCTGAGGGAGCTGAACATGGGCGCGAAGCTAGGCCATCCCTCCCCGCCTGACAAGTGAAGGGCGAACGGTGGGCGGCGGGCATGGGATCCCACAGAACGGAAGTGTTCAGCCAGACGAGGCGAGGCAGGGCATCGACACGAGCTCTTTTCGCACGGCAGCATGCTTCATGGAGCCAGGCTTTCACCATCGCACGCATCCCGAAGCTGTTCCTGGCTCTCCTCGCCCGCGGATGAATGACTTTGGAAACCGTATCCCTTGTCTGTCATGTGGCGCAGGCATCATAGCCGGCCGTATCGCCGACGGCCCGTCGGCCCGGCGGGTGAAGAACGAGGCCCTTCCATGCTCTCCACGCGCCGGGTTCCCTTCGTCGCCCCGCAGGCTGGGTAGCCTGCGCTACAGCAGACAGGGCTGTCTGCGTGACCACGACAACCCGGTCACCGACAACCTTTGGATGCACCGCACCTAAAGGCTCCGTGTATCCCGATGTTGTTGGTAGGGCGGGCCTGTCCCAGCCCGCCGCCCACGGGATGCAAAACATCATGCTCCGGCGGCGCGCCGGGACGGACGCGCCCTACCTGCATCGCCGGCAACATCGGGATGCACCGCTAAAGGCTTCGCGCAAAAGCGGCATGACGCCGGAGATCTGGCCGGCTATCTTGGCCGCGTGGTTGAAGCATTGACCAAAGCCAAGCTGCTCGAATTTCTGACCCGATTGGGATCGAGCGCGAGGACGCCTGGCGGGAGCGGTGCCGGTTGGTCGGAAGCTTTGGGACCTTGCCGGTTTTCAACTATGACTTTCTTTCCCAAGCCCTGTCGAAACTTGAACGCGGACACACCCAGGACCTCTGGGACGTGCGGGAAATGCTCAGGCTGGGGCTGATCTCGGAAGCGGATGTGCTCACCCAGGCCCGGGCGCTGCGCCCGCGGCTTCACCGGTATTCCGCCATTGACGCGGATTCCTTCGAGCAACGGGTAAGGAATTCTTCGCAATCCCCGGCCATGCCTGAACCCTTGCCCGGAGGCGAGATTCTCACGGAAGGCCTTCGAGATTTGGATCGAGGGATCCGCAGTGTTCCGGCTTTGCTCGTGTTAATCGCCTCGCCACGACTTGCCCGCAGCGGCATTGTCATGCCGCCGGTGACGCCCTCTCTTCGACTACCGGAGCACGAGCTGTACGATCTGCTGGTCGCCGCGCATGGCCCCGAGGCTTACCGCATGTATCGATCGTTGCTGCGACGCCTGGTCAACCTGGAGAACGCACTCGATGTCTCCCAGCCTCCCTCAGCGCACTAGCCCGGAAAGGTCCCGCAGGTTCGGCGACTGGGGATTTCCGGGCTGAGGAACTTGCGCCGTGGTTGCACGAGAAGCTTCATGTTGGCCGCGTCCGGTGAAGAACTCCGCCCCACGAGGGGTGGAGCAGAAGAGATCGCCGCGGGCGGGTTCGCGCACGCGCCCCGGCAACTCGCGGATGCACCGCTTGAGTGGACTCGATCCTCTTGCGGATCGACTCCGGGTTGTGATTCGCTTCCCGCGTGACTTTGTTCCTATGGCCGGGCTTTGCCGCCGCGATGATTTCGTGGATGACGGCCATGACCTCCGCTCCGGCCTCCGGCCCGGCACGGCTCGAGTCAGGCAAGGCGCTCGCCCAGGCTTATTGCGCCGCCTGCCATCTTTTTCCCGAGCCCGACCTGTTAGACCGCAAGACCTGGGCGGAGCAAACCTTGTGGCGCATGAAGGTTCGGATGGGATTGGCGCCCGAAGACCTCAAACGCTACCCGGACTTTGAACGCATCAAGGCCTCCGGCTCGGTCTTGAGCGCGCCCCTCTGCACGCCGGATGAATTCCGACAGATCGCGGATTATTATCTGGCGTCCGCCCCCTTGAACGCTTTGCCCCAAGCCCAGCGCCCGGCCATCGAGTCAGGTGTGCCCGGCTTTCGGTTCGAGCCGGGGTCCTTCCGGATCCCGCCCCCGGCAACAACGCTGGTTCATATCAGCCGCGCCTCCAAAAGGATTTATGCCGCGCACGCGGAAACGAAAACACTTCACGTCCTCGATGCTTCCGGCCAGGAGGTCGATGCCATTGCGGTGGGCAACGTGCCCGTGGCCCTCACCGAGACGAGCCGGGGCCTCTACGTCACGATGATCGGACAATTCCTTCCCTCGGAGGAGGCGCTGGGCGAGATGACCCTGCTGGAGCGGCAGGGAGAACGGTTCCGCCCGTCGCGCGTCTTCTTTCAGCACGCTCCTCGGTTTACGCATTCCGAATTCGCGGACCTCAACGGGGACGGGCGGATGGATTTGGCGGCGTGTTATTTTGGTTATTTTACCGGACGCTTCGTCTGGCATGAGTCCTTGGGCGGAGGAGAATACCGCGAGCATGTCCTCTATCCCAAGCCGGGCGCGGTGCGCTCGGTCGCGCGGGATTTCAACGGGGACGGACGCCGCGATCTGGCCGTGCTGATCGCCCAGGAAACGGAGGCCATGTTTCTCTTTCTGAACAACGGACAGGGACAATTCACTCACCAAGCGGTGTTTCAACATTCCCCGTGCCACGGGCACACCTACTTCGAGGTGGCCGACTTCAATCGCGATGGCTTGGACGATTTCCTCGTCACGAACGGGGACAACGGCGAGTATCCGTCTCCGACCAAGCGTTACCACGGGGTGCGAATCTATTTGAACCGGGGAAATTTGCGGTTCGAGGAGTCCTGGTTCTTCCCCATGAATGGCGCTTTCAAAGCGGTCGCCCGCGATTTCGACGGGGACGGGGATCTGGACATCGCGGCGATCTCGTTTTTTCCCGATTACCGGCATTCGCCCGAGGAAAGCTTTGTGCTGTTGCAGAATCAGGGCGGCATGCGTTTCCGCGCCTTCAGTTTTCCGGAGGCCGTCTCCGGACGCTGGCTGACGATGGACGCGGAGGATCTCGATGGCGATGGCGACATCGATCTCGCATTGGGATCCTACATTCGCGGGCCGAGTGAGGTGCCGGAACAGGTGGCGACCAAATGGGAGGCCGAGGGAAGGTCGGTCGTCCTGCTCCGCAACTCGCACCGGAATGCCTCCGTGGACGCGCGAACCCCATGAGCGCGATTCCCGCATTCGGCCGCCTGCTCGCCGTGGGATGGATCGGACTCGGGGTGAGCCTGCCGTCCAGCGCCGCAGCGGATTCATTCGCGAGCGGGCCGGGTTATCGGGCGAAGCCGCTGTCCGTCACGCCCGGCAACCGGGTTGGATTCGCGCGGATGCAGGCGTCCGCCACAGGCATCGCGTTCACGAACGTCCTCTCGAGAGAACGTTACACCACGAATCAGATTCATCTGAACGGCTCCGGGGTGGCGGCGGGCGACATCGACGGGGACGGTTGGTGCGATCTGTATTTCTGCGGATTGGACGGATCCAACGCGCTGTATCGGAATTTGGGCGGTTGGCGCTTCGAGGAGATCGCCAAGCAAGCGGGCGTGGAGTGTGCCGGCTTGGACTCGACGGGAGCGGCCTTCGCGGATCTGGATGGCGACGGCGATCTCGATTTGGCGGTCAATACGATCATGGCGGGCACGCACCTGTTCCAAAATCAGGGGAACGGCGGGTTTCTTCCGTGGCCCGGCGCGCCGCTCAACTTCAGGCGAGGCGGGATGTCGCTTGCTTTGGCCGACATTGATGGCGACAGCGACTTGGATCTTTATGTGGTGAACTACCGAACCGTGACGGTGCGCGACCAACCCGCGATCCGCATCAAGGCTGAATACGTGAACAATCTGCCCGTGATTGCCAGTGTGGATGGCAAACCCGCTTCGGATCCGGAGGTGGCGGGGCGATTTACTCTGAGCCCGGCGGGCAAGATCTTCGAAAACGGGGAAATCGACGTTCTCTATCGAAATGACGGCGCGGGCAAGTGGACTCCGATATCCTTCACCGGAGGCGCTTTTCTGGATGAAGACGGCAAACCGTTGTCCGTCCTGCCTTTTGACTGGGGACTGTCCGCCATGTTCCGGGACATCAACCGGGACGGCGCGCCCGACCTCTATGTCTGCAACGACTTCCGTTCGTCCGACCGGCTTTGGATGAATGACGGGAAAGGAAACTTTCGCGCCGCGCCGCGTTCCACCCTCCGCCACACTTCGCTTTTTTCAATGGGCGTCGATTTCGCGGACCTTGATCGCGACGGATTCGACGACTTTATCGTCGTGGACATGTTGAGCCGGGATTACGTCCGCCGGCAGGTGCAGGTGGGAGAGTTGGCCCCTCCCGGCTCGGCTCCGGCGGGGGGCGCCGCGCGTCCGCAGTTTCCCCACAATACGCTGTTCCGAAACCGGGGGGATGGGACCTTTGCCGAGATCGCCTGGTACAGCGGCTTGGAAGCGTCGGAGTGGTCCTGGACACCGGCCTTCCTCGACGTGGATTTGGACGGTTACGAGGACTTGCTCGTCACGAACGGACACGAGCGTGACGCGATGAACGCCGACGTCATGCAACGCGCCGCGCAAGAGCAGAAGAGCAAACGCCTGTCGCCCTCCGAACTGTTGAATTTGAACCATCTGTTCGGAAGGTTGAACACCCCGAATGTGTCCTTTCGGAATCGCGGGAACCTGACGTTTGAGGAAACGAGCGATCAGTGGGGATTCAACGCCGCGGCCGTTTCGCACGGACTCGCGCTGGCGGATCTGGACGGCGATGGCGATCTCGACGCGGCGGTGAACAATCTGAATGACGAGGCCGCGCTGTATCGAAATGAAGCCGGGGCGCCCCGCGTCGCGGTGAGGCTCAAAGGCACCGGAGGCAACCGCTTTGGCATTGGCGCCCGGATCACACTTCAAGGAGGAGCGGTTCCGGAGCAGAGCCAGGAAATGATGGCGGGCGGGCGATACCTTTCGAGCGATGAACCCTTGCGCGTTTTCGCGGCGGGAACGCGCAACGATCCGATGCACCTCGAAATTCGATGGCGAAACGGCAAGAAGAGCCGCATTGAAGGCGTGCGCGCCAATCACCTTTACGATGTGGAAGACGCCTCGGGACTCGAGCCGGCGACCGCCCCGCTCGCCCCCCCCAACCTGCCGGTGTGGTTCGAAGATCTCAGCGGGAACCTGGGCCACGAACACCACGATGATCCCTTCAACGAAGAGGCGCGGCAGCCCCATTTGGGAAAAAGTTTGAACCGGCTCGGACCTGGCCTGGCCTGGCTGGACGTCGATGGCGATGGCTCCGAGGAGTTGGTCATTGGAGGAGGCAGGGGCGGCGCGGTCCGCGCGTTTCGATACGAAGGTTCCGGAAAATTCGCCGAACTCACCGGGGCGCCTTGGAATCGTCCGCTCCTCCAGGACACGCTTGGGCTGGCGGGCTGGACCGGGGTGTTGGTGGCGGTCCACGCGGGGTATGAAGACCTTCAGAGTAAAAGTGGAACGTTGCGGATTTTTGATGGCCGCCGAAAAACGAGCGGAGAAAGCTTGAAGGGTGAGACCTCCAGTTTTGGGCCGATGGCCATGGCGGATTTGGACGTGGATGGGGATCTTGATTTGTTTGTGGGAGGTCGTGCAGCCCCCGGCCGTTACCCGGCGGCGGCGGACAGTTTGTTGCTGCGCAACGATGGGGGCCGGCTGACCGTGTGGCAGCGCTTCGAGAAGTTGGGCATGGTCAGCGGCGCGATCTTTACGGACCTGCGCGGGGACGCGGCCCCCGAACTGGTCCTGGCCTGCGAATGGGGTCCGGTCCGGGTGTTCGAGTGGCGAGACGCCCGCCTGACTGAAGTGACGGAGTCGTTGGGATTGGCGAACGATCGAGGATGGTGGAACGGGGTCGCGGCGGGCGATTGGGATGGGGATGGGCGACAAGACCTGGTGGTGAGCAACTGGGGTTTGAACAGCCGTTATCGAGCCAGCCACGCGCATCCCTTGCGCCTTCATTACGGAGAACTCCGGGGAGATGGCAGCGTGACGTGTTTCGAAACGCGATGGGAACCCTCGGTCGGCAGGGATGGGTTTGTGAGAGATCGCCAAGCGATTCTCGGAGCGCTGCCCGCGCTGGCCGAACTTTTCCCGAGCTTCGAGGCGTTCGGAAAATCCAGCGTCGAACAAGCGCTCAGCGACTTTGCGGGTCACTTGGACAAACGAGAGGTCAACACCCTGGCGAGTGCGGTGTTTCTGAACCGGGACGGGCGCTTGGAACGTCGCGATCTTCCGCCCGAAGCGCAATGGGCGCCTGCTTTTGGAGTCAACGTGGCGGATGCGGACGGGGACGGCTTCGAGGATCTCTTTCTGAGTCAGAACTTTTTCGGGAACGTGGATGAGGGCAGCCGCGGAGACTCGGGACTGGGGCTGTGGCTGCGCGGGGACGGGAAGGGAGGATTCAGAGCCGTTCCGGCCACGCTTTCGGGTGTTCGCGTGTGGGGCGAGCAACGAGGCAGCGCGGTGGGCGATTTCGATGGTGACGGGCGCGTGGATCTGGCGGTGGCTCAGAACGGCGCGGCGACGCGACTTTTCCGGAACACGGCCGCGCGCCCGGGACTGCGCGTGCGAATGAAAGGCCTCGGCGCCAATCCTGCAGCCGTCGGAACGATCGTGAGAGTGAAATGCGATGGAAAGTGGGGGCCGGCGCGCGAGATTCGGGCCGGGGGGGGATACCTTTCCCAGGACAGTTCGATGCCCGTGCTCAGTCTTCCCGGAACACTCGAAGCCGTCCGCGTGCGCTGGCCGGGCGGCGCCTCGGCGGAATGGCCGGTGGCGCCCGGTTCGAAAGAAATTGAAATCGATCAGCAAAGCGGGCAACTCCGCGTCGTGCGATGATTCCTCAAACTCGGAAGCCTCGCGTCCTAGGGTGGGTGCCCGCGGCTTTGCTCGCCGCACTGGGATGGTTCTCCGCGCGCGCCGCCGACCCGTTGCGATGGGAAAGCTTTCCCCATCACCGCAGGGCGGCGTTGACGGTTCCCACGTCGGATCGGGTTGGATTCACCCGGATGTTGCCCGAGATCACAGGCCTCCAGTTTACGAACCGGCTCTCCGACACGGCCACCGCCACCAACCGCATCCTCGAGAATGGCTCTGGAGTCGCGCTGGGGGACATCGACGGAGACGGCTGGTGTGACATTTATTTTTGCCGATTGGAGGGATCCAACGCGCTCTATCGCAATCTCGGCGGATGGAAATTTCAAGAGGTGACCGCCCCGGCGGGTGTCGCGTGCGCGGATCAAATGTCCACCGGCGCGGTCTTCGCCGATGTGGAGGGGGACGGAGACCTGGACCTCTTTGTCACCTCCCTCGGCCAGGGCGTCCGGCTCTTCATCAATCAGGGCGGCGGCACGTTCCTCCCTGCGTCCGAGAGCGGTTTGGTCGCGCGAGGCGGGTCGACCTCGATGGCATTGGCGGACATCGATGGCGATGGGGATCTTGAACTTTACGTCGCGAACTACAGAACCACGACCTACAAAGACGCGCCGCCGGGGGTGAAGGCCGAGGTGGCGCTCATCGACGGCAAGATCGTCGTCACGCCCGAGGATCGGTTCGAAGGACTTCCCTACAAGGGCGGCGGCATGGGGTTGATTGAGAAAGGCGAACCCGATGTCCTCTACGTCAACAAGGGGGGCGGCAAATTCGGGCGGATCGCCTGGACCAGCGGCGCGTTCGTGGATGAGGAAGGCAAGACGCTTTCCGGACCGCCGCTCGATTGGGGACTCAGCGTGATGTTTCGCGACATCAACGGCGACGGCACCCCCGATTTGTATCTGTGCAACGACTTCTCCTTTTCGAGGGACCGGATGTGGCTCAATGAGGGAGGAAGGCGCTTCCGGGCGGCGCCGCCCTTTTCGTTGCGCACCCTGAGCATGTCGTCGATGGGCGTGGATTTCGCGGATATCAATCGTGACGGCTGGGATGATTTCGTGGTGGTGGACATGTTGAGCCGTGATTGGGGCGCACGCCAGCGCCAGAGGGCCAACACGCTGAAGGGTAAAGTCGATTTGCCGGTCGGCGATCCGAAGTATCGTCCGGAGGTATCGAGGAATACCCTGCACCTCAACCGTGGCGACGGCACTTACGCCGAAATCGCCCAGCTCGCCGGACTGGAGGCGTCCGAATGGTCCTGGGGTGCAGTGTTCCTGGATGTGGACTTGGACGGTTACGAGGACTTGCTGGTAACGACCGGCAACAACCATGACTCGCTGGACGCCGATCTCCTGAAACAGATTGCCAAGCCGCCGGATCAGGTATCCGCCCAGGAGCACTTCGAGAACCTGTCGAAGTTCCCGCGACTCGAAACGCCCAACCTCGCGTTCCGCAATCGCGGCGACCTGACGTTTGAAGAAATGGGCGGCGCCTGGGGATTCGGAGATTCGGGCATTTCTCACGGCATGGCCCTGGCCGACCTCGACCTGGACGGCGACCTCGATGTGGTGATGAACAACTTGCACCAAGTGTCCGGCGTGTATCGCAACGATACGAGCGCGCCCCGGGTCGCGGTGAAGTTGAGAGGAAGTGGCGGCAACACACGCGGCATCGGCGCCAAAATCAAACTGCGTGGCGGCAAAGGGCCGGCCCAAAGCCAGGAAATGATCGGCGGCGGCCGCTACCTTTCCGGAGACGATTGCCTCCGCGTGTTCGCGGCCTCACCCCCTGGCCCAAACGCCACCCTCGAGGTCCTTTGGCGTCACGGCACCCAGACGGTCATCTCGAACATCCAGCCGAATTTCATTTATGAAGTGATCGAACAGCCGGGCCTTCCGGCAGCCCCCAAGCCACCACCGCCCTCCCCTCCCCTTTTCGAAAACATCAGCGACCGGCTGGCGCATACTCATTGGGATGATCCCTTCGACGACACGCTCCGCCAACCCGCGTTGAGCCGCGGACTCAGCCGGCTGGGACCCGGCATCACCTGGTTCGATGAAGAGGGTGATGGCTGGGACGATCTCGTGATCGGCGCCGGACGCGGAGGCACCTGGACCTTTTTCCGAAACGACCGCAAAGGCGGGCTCATACTGGAATCCGATCCGGCTTTCAAAGAGACTTTGTTGCGAGACCAAACCACGGTGCTGGGCTGGATCGATCGGCGCCAGCACCGGGGTTTCCTTGCCGCCGAATCTTCCTACGAAGCGTCCAATCCGGGAGATCCCAGTCTGCAACACTACCGGCTTCAGGAGAAGCGCGTGACGCCCATCCTCAAAGCAGGACGCAGCAGCCCGGGCCCGACGGCCATGGCGGACATCGACGGCGATGGCCATCTGGATCTGTTCGTCGGGGGACGAGTCATCCCCGGGCGTTATCCTGAACCCGCGACCTCGCAAGTCCTGCTCGGCGGGAACGACCTTTTTGCGTCGAACAGCCCGGGAGAGATGGGACTGTCCATCACGGGCATGATCAGTGGAGCTCTGTTTGCCGATCTCGATCGCGATGGTTTCGCGGAGCTGATCCTGGCTTGTGAATGGGGTCCGGTTCGGATTTTTCGGAACGATCGAGGAAAACTCGTTGAAGCCACACGCGAATGGGGACTGGCTGACGAACTCGGCTGGTGGAACGGCGTGACCGCCGGAGATTTCGACGAGGACGGGCACGTCGACCTCTGCGTTTCCAACTGGGGCCGGAACTCAAAATACCAGCGGTTTCTCGGCCAAACCCTCCGCCTTCACGCCGGTGATTTTCATGGCCAGAATGTCGTTGACCTCGTGGAAGGGCAGTTCGATCCCAGGCTGGGTTACTTTGTCCCGGTCCGCGATTTCGATACGATCGCCCAGGTTTTCCCCGAGTTGCGGGAGCGCGTGACGACCTACCGTGCCTTTGGACAAGCTTCCGTCGCAGAGGTCCTGGGATCGCATGCCTCGCGAGCCTTGGAGTTCCGCGTGAATACGCTCGACAGCAAAGTGTTTTTGAATCGCGGCGGAAGATTCGAAGCGCGCTCCCTGCCGGTCGAGGCCCAATTCGCGCCGGCCTTTGGAGTCAGCGCAGGCGACTTGGACGGGGACGGCCATGAAGACTTGTTCCTGGCCCAAAACTTTTTTGATGTGGACCCCGACAGTTCCCGTTTCGACGCGGGAGTGGGCCTTTGCCTGCTCGGGGATGGTCGCGGTGGATTCACCGCGCAGTCCCCTGCGGCGTCAGGCATTCGCATCTATGGGGAGCAACGGGGCATCGCCCTTTCGGATTTCGACCGCGACGGGCGCCTCGACTTGGCCGTGGGTCAGAATCGGGCCCCAACCCAGCTCTATCACAACCGGCGCGCTCGTCCTGGCCTTCGTGTCCGGCTGACCGGTCCGGCCGGAAACACACAGGCCGCGGGGGCCACACTCCGTTGGGTGGCCGGGAAGAGCAGCTCTCCGGTCCGCTCAATCGCCATCGGCTCAGGCTATTGGTCTCAAGACAGCTCTGTGCAGGTTCTGCCCTCGCCCCCTTCGAACGCGGAATTGGAGGTCGTCTGGCCTGGCGGAAAACGCACGCGCTCGGCCATCCCGGGATCCGCCCGGGAAATCGAGGTCCATGTTGATGGCGTGATCAAAGTGGTCCTCTTGTGAAACCCGGCCTTCCATCCTGGATCCCTGGGGCATGGATGCGCGCCATGGTTCTCGCCGGCGCCGTGCAGTGCGGCCTTCAAGCGGCCGCTCCTTCCTTCCGCGTCCTCTCGCTGCCGGCGCCGGCAAACCCTCCGCGCGCGGGTTTCACCCGGCTGCCGGCCGGGCAAACCGGGGTGGCCTTCACCAATGTGCTTTCGGACGAACGCTCCATTGCCAATCGCAACCTGCTCAGCGGCTCCGGTGTCGCCGCGGGCGACGTCGATGCGGACGGCAAGGCCGACCTCTATTTCTGCGGGCTCGATTCGAACAACAAATTGTTTCGCAATCTGGGCGGATGGCGGTTTGAGGACATCACCGACCAAGCCGGGGTCGCGTGTGCCGGCCAGGATTCCACGGGCGCAGCCTTCGCGGATGTGGACGGGGATGGAGATCTGGACCTGCTGGTCAACGCGCTCGGCGGCGGAACGCGCCTCTTCAAAAACGAGGGTGGAGGAAGGTTTCGCGAGACGACGGCGGAAGCCGGACTGGCTTCACGCCACGGGAGCATGTCGATGGCTCTTGCCGACATCGAAGGCGACGGGGATCTCGACCTTTACGTTTGCAATTTCTTTCCCACCACCATCAAAGACCAGCCCCGAGCCCGATTCTCCATCACACCGATGGAGGGACGCCCGGTGGTCACGGCCGTCAACGGACGCCCGGCGACGGACGCCGATCTGACCAACCGCTTTGTCTTCACCCCCTCCGGTGAAGTGTTGGAATACGGTCAGGCGGACGACTTTTTTCGCAATGACGGACAGGGCCGCTTCAGCCGCATCTCCTTTACCGACGGCACGTTTCTGGACGAAGACGGACGTCCGCTGAACTCCGCCCCGCAGGACTGGGGGCTGGCCGTGCAGTTTCACGACCTCAACGCCGATGGCGCACCGGATTTGTACGTTTGCAACGACTTGTTTACGCCAGACCGCATTTGGATCAATGACGGGCGGGGACGCTTCAGGGCCATCGCGCGAACCTCGATTCGCAACATCTCGAGCTTTTCGATGGGCGTGGATTTCGGAGATCTGAACCGCGACGGCCATGTCGATTTTTTTGTCGTCGATATGCTCAGCCGCGACACGTTGAAACGGCTGGTCCAAGTGAGTTCGATGGACAACTTTCAATGGCCACCGGGATTGTATGACAACCGCCCCCAGTTTTCCCGCAACACCCTGCACATCAATCGCGGCGACGGCACGTTCGCGGAACTCGCTTACTTTGCCGGTCTCGAAGCGAGCGACTGGTCTTGGGGTCCGATTTTCCTGGATGTGGACCTCGATGGCTACGAGGACATCCTGGTCACCAACGGACAGTGGCGCGATTTCCAGAACGCCGACATGGCAGCCCGCATCGACAGCGCCCGCGCGTCCCGCCAACTCACGGCGGCAGATATCGCACGGCTGCAACGGGAAATTCCGAGGCTCGACACCCGGAATGTGGCGTTCCGGAATCGGGGGAATCTCACTTTCGAAGAAGTGGGCGAAAGGTGGGGGTTCGCGGACCCGGGCGTCTCCCAAGGCATGGCGCTGGCGGATTTGGATGACGATGGAGACCTCGACGTGGTGGTGAACAATCTGAACGCGCCCGCCGCAGTCTATCGCAATGAAAGCACAGGCCCGCGGGTCGCCGTCCGCCTCAAGGGCCGGGGACCGAATACTTTCGGCATCGGCGCCAAAGTCCGGTTGCTGGGAGGACCCGTTCCCGTTCAAGGCCAGGAGTTGCTCGCGGGGGGGCGATATCTTTCGGGAGACGATCCTCGGCGTGTTTTTGCCGCGGGAACCAACCCCAAAAACCTTCGACTGGAAGTGATCTGGCGCGGCGGAAATCAAAGCTCGATCGACGCCGTGGAGCCGAATCGGATGTACGTCATCGAAGAAATGGACGCGGCGGCTCCTCCTGCATCGCCGCCCAACAAGCCCGCCGCTCCGGCGTGGTTCGAGGACCTTTCGGCGAAATTGAACCACTCGCACCACGAGGAACCCTTCAACGATTTCGAATTACAACCGCTCCTGCCCCGCCGCTTTAGCACTCTCGGCCCGGGCGTAGGATGGGTGGACCTCAACGGCGACGGGCGTGAGGAAATCGTCGTCGGCAGCGGGCGTGGCGGTCCAGTCGCAGCCGTGACATTCGATCCCTCCGGGGTGTTCCAACCCCTGGAAGGATCCCTCTGGAAGCGCCCGGTGACAAGGGATACGGCGGGTCTGGCCGGGCTCGAACAATTCCTGCTGCTGGGCAGCTCCAGTTTCGAGGATGGCCGGACTCAAGCCGGCATCTTGCGCATTTACGATGCGCTCCGCGGCGCCAGTGGCGAAAGCGTGTCCGGCCACGACATGATCGCGGGGCCCCTCGCCGTCGCCGATTTCGACCTTGATGGCGACCTGGATGTTTTCGTGGGATGCCGCGCGCTGCGCGGGCGCTACCCGGAACCGGGCGCTTCCCTGTTGCTGCGCAACGACGCCGGACGCTGGGCAGTGGCCCAATCCCTCGACGCCGGAATGGTCACCGGTGCCCTCTTCTCCGATCTCGATTCGGACGGTCGCGCCGAATTGGTCCTGGCCACGGATTGGGGTCCTCTTCGCGTTTTTTCCATCCGGGATGGAACCTTTCACAGTGGCGGGGTCTTGGATCGCAAGCTCGCGGCATGGACCGGTTGGTGGAGTGCCGTGGCCACAGGGGATTTCGACGGGGATGGACGTCTGGACCTCGTGGCCTCGAACTGGGGCCGAAACCACCGAATGCGAGCCTCCAGCGAACATCCGGCGCGGATCCGCTTCGCCGATCTGGACGGCAATGGAACGGTGGAAGTTGTCGAGACCCTTTGGGATCAGAACTTGAACCGGGAAGCCCTTTGGACCGGCTGGCAGGATTTACGCCCCGCCGCTCCTTTTCTGGCCGAGCGCGTGGAAAAATTTGAACAGTACGCTTCATCCACTTTGCCCGACGTCTTTGGGCCGGCTTGGGCAGGCATGAAGGAGAGGACAGCCACGACGTTCGCGAGCATGGTCTTTCTGAATCGTGGAGATCGCTTCGAGGCGCGAGAATTGCCGATGGAAGCTCAATGGGCTCCCGGATTCGGACTTTCCGTGGCGGACTTCGACGGGGACGGGCAGGAGGACGTGTTCATGGCTCAGAACTTCTTCGGCCAGCACCGATCCCAAAGCCGCCAGGACGCAGGCCGCGGGGTGCTTCTGAAGGGTGACGGCCAAGGGGGCTTTGGATCCATTCCAGGCCAGGAATCCGGATTGCTCGTTTACGGGGAAGGTCGTGGGAGCGCCGTGGGTGATTTTGATGCGGACGGGCGTCCGGACTTGCTGGTGGGGCAGAACGGCGCCGAGACCAAGCTCTTTCGAAATCGCGCGGCTCGTCCAGCGCGACGGATCCGGATCGAAGGCCGCGAAGGCAACCGCCATGGCATCGGGGCACTCGTGAGAGTGCGGCAGGGGGCGCGATGGAGTTCCGTGAAGGAGATCAAGTCCGGCACCGGCTACGGTTCCACCGATGCTCCGGTGCTCTTGTTCAACCTTGAGGATCAGCCCGGGGAAATCGAGATTCGCTGGTCGGGAGGCGCCGTGATGAAGCACTCGCTCCCGGCGGGGCCAGGCGAGATCAAGGTATCCCAAAAAGAGAACCGCGTTGTGAGTTCTTCCGTCAGGGCAACGCCTTGACCATGCCATGCTCCGTCAGGAACTTGTGGCTGTGGACACGGTCGTTTTCGGAGGCGCCAACGTGCCAAGGTTACTCGGGTTCGGGTAATCTCGAAATCGTCAATTCAGCAGCGTCGAGAGGCGCAAAAGCTGGAGCGTCAAAACGGCATTTGAACGTGGTGAAGATTTTCTAAGGCCTGGATGAGAAAGACACGACGAAGCACGAGGCCTATCCTTGATGGATCTGGTGAGTGATTCAGAATGGCTTCATCGCCAGGACCTCGCGAAGATTCATGAAGGGCAATTGCCGTTCTGAGATTCAACCCTTCGCAACCGACGTCACGCAACTCAAACTCGTCCCGCCAAGAATCCCAACGGGATTCCGTCCCGAAGCCCAAGGTTGCGAGGAACGAGCTACCTTGGGTCACGGTTCGCCCATGGAAACCAACCCCAACGGGGTTGTGACGAAAACCTATTTCCGTTTGGCGGGGTCAAGCCACAACCGCGTTGCGGTTGAATTGATTTCCAAACGGCGACCCAAGGTAGCTCGTTCCTCGCAACCTTGGGCTGGAGGACACAATCCCTTTGGGATTGAAGGTGGGATTCCGTCGCCGTGGGCATCGCCCATTCCGTGGCCCATTCGCCCTGGCGAACCGCGTCTCGTTTCACCATCCTTGCGCCACCGTCCAATCACCCTCCTCCGTTTCCATCCATCGAATCCACCATCGATGGCTCCGCAATACTGAATCTGACCCTCGCGAAGCCCTACACCGCTGACCCGGGCCAAGCCCTGCACAAAGTTTTTTCGGATGATCAACGCGAAACGTTTCTTGGTTCGATGCGAAAAAAGTAGACCTTGGATTTTCCATCGGTGATTTCTCGCGGTGGTTCTTGGTCGGTGAACGAACCGATCACGGCTCCATCTTCGGTCACCTTGCGATAACCTCCGATCGAGTAGAGTCGGAACGATTGCTCCGATCGCGCGTAGTCCTGCCAGGTCTCTCCTGCATCATGACTGACCAAACAGGCCAGATTCCCTGAGTCGTTTCCGATCAGAAATAGGCGATCGGGGACGGATGGATGATGCGCGAGAAAACCATCCAATCCACTGAGATTGATGCGATTCCCCGACACCTTCGGGTAGCGGTCAATCTGCTTTTTGCCTGTGGCCAGGTCGTAGCGAACATAGTGCTGGCGTGGTGGCTGGGTTTGGGCTTGATAGAAGCCATGCCAATGCTCGGCGGTCGCCAGTCCGCAGGCGAGCCAGGTATGCACCTCAAACTCATCATCGAGCGTCACTCGCAGAGCGGGGCCTGTTTCATCGGCGATGATCGGGAGCTCGAGTTCCTTACGGCTGGCATCACCCGCCGGTAACCATGAATAAAAACTGTCGCCACCATCCTGCGAGATCATGTGATGGATATCCCGGTACATATACTCGCCGTGCTTCTGCGTGGTCCACGCCAAGTGTAGTTCACCTTGCGGGTTGAGTGAGAGCAGTGGGTACTGCAGCATTCCGTTGGGGCCCGAAGCGAGCAACACGCGGGAATCGATCCAAGTGCCATCCAGTCGCAGGCGATGAAAGGTATTGTTGTGGGAGAAGAAGTAGAGTCGGTCACGTGCCGCATCGATCATGGCCGAGTACTTGCCGGCCGCCCCGCCCGGGATCCGGGTCGTGCTGGGTCCAGGCCGATTGCCGGACGGGTTCTCTAACCAAGATCGGATCGCGGCCAATTTCCATCGATCGAGAAACGCGTCGCCGCGGACGAAGTCGACTCGGATCAGATAGAGATTGCCGTGGACATCGCACTCCAGGACGGGCGGATTGGTCGCCTCGGACCGCTCGACGAGCGTAACGAAGCGGACTCCCGCATCGCGGCTGACCGAGAGTCGCCAAGCTTGATCGGTGTAAGCTTCATTTCGGGAACGCAGATGGGTCATGAAGATCAGCCCGCCCCTTTGGACCACTTTTTGGTTGTGGCTTTGGAAGGTGGCGTAGTGGATGACTGGCTCATCGACCATCGTCAAACGAACTCGACCAGGCAACGGTGGATCTGTTCGGGCTTCGCTGCTGGAAGCATTGATCCATAAGCAACAGGTTAACAGGGGGACAAACCCCAGATGCTTCCGAGATAGATTCAATGGGTTGCAAATCATTTCTGGGATCCTCGATCGCAGCGGGATGTTGGATTCGAGGAAACCGGGACATTTTACAAGTCCAGTCTTAAGTCAAGGTTCATCGTCGCCCTGAACAATCTCACCATCGAATCCGCCATCGCCGCCTCCGTCATCTCGAATCCCGTTGATTGCGCGTCGCTGGTCTGCGGGACTGGCTTTTCGGTGGTCGTGATTTGGTTTCGGGCTCCTTCCAGTGCGTGAGCATCCAAAACCTCTTCTTGAATGGCAGAGCAGCAATTCATACGTCAACTTTTTGACTAAAATAATCAGAGCACAGTTGGACGAGAGACTGAAGCACCGATGCCCCACCTCCATCGCACGTTGGCGCCCAATACGCTCAATCTGCGATATTTTCTTTTGCAACTCTGCTTTTGTGTGTCTATGCTTTGTCTCAATATATGTCGGAAGCGCATCATGCAATCAAGGCGGTCGCGCTGCGCACGGGGTTGACCGCCCACGTCATTCGCATTTGGGAGAAGCGATACCAGGCGGTGAAGCCTGAACGCACAGGCACAAACCGCCGCCTCTACTCGGAAGAGCAAATCGAGCGACTCAGCCTGCTCCGCGACGTCACGCGTGCGGGCCATCACATCGGTCCTGTGGCCGGACTGCCGACCGAGAAGTTGCGCACACTCGCCGCCGAGGCCGAAACAGAAGAAGGCCGAATTCGGCAAGCGACCAGCGGCGCCGAGGGAAAGACGTCCATTCTCAAGGACTGCATCGCCGCCGTGGAGAATCTCGACTCCCGCGCGCTGGAAGGCGCGCTCAAGCGCGGGGCGTTGGAGTTGGGCGCCCAAGGATTGTTGCAACGCGTGATTGCGCCACTCGCCCAAACCATCGGCGAACTGTGGCGGGACGGAACCATCACCGCTGCCCATGAACACTTCGCGAGCGCGGTGATCCGAATTTTCCTCGGGCACGCCGCAAGGCCATTCGCCGGCTTGGAGATCGCGCCGGCCTTGGTTGTGGCAACCCCCGCCGGACAGCTTCATGAATTGGGCGCGCTGATTGTCAGCGCGGCGGCGGCCAATCTGGGCTGGTACGTCACCTATCTCGGAGCCAGCCTGCCTGCGGCAGAAATTGCGGGAGCGGCGCGCCAGAACCAAGCCCGGGCGGTGGCGTTGAGCCTCGTCTATCCCGAGGACGACCCAAGGCTGGAGGGCGAAATGATGCGACTTCGAGAATGCTTGCCGATGGAAGTCCCGATTCTGGTGGGCGGACGCGCAATGCCAGCGTATCGCGAAGCCCTGGATAAAATCGGCGCCCTTCAAATCAAGGACTTGGCGCATTTCTGCAACGTGCTGGATGAACACCGCAAACCACTCGGAAAGACCGGACGATGACACCAGTGCATCCACAGGTTTTCGGTGATGCGCACGGCAGCGCCGGGGCGCGGCTTTGACGCCGCCTCACGGCGTGTCTGCAACGGGGCATGGCAGGTCAACGAGCGAGGGTGCTACCAGGGGCGAAGTCGTTCACCCAGGGCAATCCATGAGCGGGAGAACATCGCCGCGGCCGATTGGCGCGAGCGGAAGCGCCGTGAACGGCGCGCCCTGACAACTTGCGGATGCACCGCGGCAGATTCCCGGGTCCGCTTTGACCTTGTTTGCACCCTCCTGCGTCTCTACGATGACAAGCATTGGATTCCTGATCCGTGATGTCTCATTCCGGCATAAAGCGCGCCGCCTGCCTTTTCGTGCTTTGGAGCTTCCCGGCCCTGAGCGCAGGGACGGCCCGGATTGATTTCACCCGCGACATCCGGCCCATCATGGCCGACACCTGCTTTCGCTGCCATGGCTTCGATGCCACAGCACGCAAGGCCGGATTGAGGCTGGATGTCCGAGAAGAGGCGATCAAACCCGCCAAGTCCGGAGCTCGCCCGATCGTTCCGGGGAATCCGGACGAAAGCGAGATCCTGCGCCGCATGGTCTCCACCGATCCGGATCGGATCATGCCGCCCGGGACACTGCACAAGGATCTGACCGAAGCCCAAAAAGATCTCTTCCGCCGATGGATTGCCGAAGGGGCGGAATATCCAGCGCACTGGGCCTTTGTCAAACCGCGCGAACCGGCGATTCCCGCAAGCGGAATCGGCATTCGAAATCCAGTGGATGCGTTTGTGAAACATCGTCTAGCGGCTCAGAAGCTGACCGCCTCCGCCGAAGCCGACCGGGCCACTTTGTTGCGGCGAGTCACCCTCGACCTGACTGGACTGCCGCCCACGCCATCCGAACAGCGCGCGTTCCTGTCCGATCGCACTCCCCTGGCTTATGAAAGGCTCGTGGACCGTCTGCTGGACTCACCCCGGTTCGGCGAGCGGATGGCGCAAGACTGGCTGGACGTGGCGAGGTATGCGGACAGCAACGGATACCAGGTCGATCGCGATCGTGATCTTTGGGCGTGGCGGGATTGGGTGGTGAATGCCTTCAACCGGAACCAGCCGTTCGACCAGTTCACCCGCGATCAACTCGCCGGCGACTTGCTGGAGAAACCGACGTTTGCGCAACGCGTCGCGACCGGATTCAACCGCAACCACATGATCAACGAGGAGGGGGGCATCATTCCGGAGGAATTCCTCGCCGAGTATTGCGCGGACCGGGTTGAAACCACGGCCACCGTCTGGCTGGGGCTCACGTTCAATTGCGCCCGTTGCCACGATCATAAATACGATCCGTTGACCCAAAAGGATTATTACGGACTCTATGCTTTTTTTCACAATGTGGCCGAACAAGGCGTGGGCGACTACGGCGCCCATTACCGCCACAGCACTCCGCCCTTTCTCAAACTTCCGACGCCCGGGCAGGACGAAAAACTGGCGCGGCTCAAGGCTGAGCTCAGCCAGGCGGAACAGGAATTGAAGCAAGTGGCCGACCGGCTGCTGGAGAACCCCACGAGCTGGGAAAAGCGAGCCGTCAGCACCTCACCCTCTTGGACCCCCCTCCATTGGACGAGCGCGGAGTTCGCGCTTCCAGCAGACAAAGCCCCAGAAACGCAAATGGAGGACGGTGCGGTGCGGGTCCGTTCCGGTGGAACTAACGTTCACCTGTTGAAGCTGGAGGCGGCGATCCCAGCAGGTCAATGGACCGGATTCCAGCTCGACTTCGAAAACCATCCCGAGGGTGCGGGGCCCGAGACCAATCGGCTCTCGATTCACGAGCTGCGAGTGAAATGGCCGGGAACGAATCAGCTTGTCCTGCGGGGTCGGGCATTCACGAATTCTGCGCCGGCCGCAGAATCCGCTCGGGCGGTGGATCAAAATACAAACTCGGCGTGGCAACTCCATCTCAGTGATGGAAGCCGACGGACTGGAACCTGGGACGCGCTGGCAACGGTCACCTGCTCGACGGAATCAAAACTGAGGGTGGAACTGGTGTTTTCGAACCGGCTCCCGGGACATGCGTGGCGCATGCGGCTCAAGTCCACCGACACCCCGCTCGAGTTGCTTCTCACGCCGACGGTGGCGTCCCTTTTGCAAAAGCCCGGAGAAAAAAGAAGCGCGGAGGAACGCAAGGAGCTTGACGAATTCCGGCTGGCTCAATCGACCGAACATGTTCGACGCAAAGACCAGGCAGGCCAACTCCGCAAGCAAGTGGCCGACACCGACCACACCATCCCGGTGACGCTGGTGATGTCCGAATTGGAGAAACCACGGGAAACCTTCGTTTTGAAACGGGGTGCGTATGATCAAAAGCTGGAATCGGTCAAACCGGCCCCCCCGGCCAGTCTTCCCGGGATGCCTCCGGAGTTCCCGCGAAACCGACTCGGCCTCGCCCGATGGTTGGTGGATCCAGCCCATCCCCTGACCGCCAGAGTGACGGTCAACCGAATCTGGCAGTCGATCTTCGGCACCGGATTGGTGCGGACACCGGAAGATTTTGGCGTGCAGGGCGAGGCGCCAAGCCATCCCGATCTGCTCGATTGGCTGGCGGTCGAATTCGTCCGGACCGGTTGGGACATGAAACGGCTTGTCCGTCTGCTCGTGACAAGTGCCACCTACCGGCAGGATTCCCGGGTGCGGCCTGAACTTCTCGCGGCAGATCCCGAAAATCGCTGGCTGGGACGCGGACCGAGGCATCGTTTGTCAGCCGAGGTCATCCGGGATCAGGCCCTGGTTTTTGGCGGATGGATGGTGGATCAACTCGGCGGGCCGCCGGTCAAACCCTATCATCCACCCGGACTCTATGAGCAGGTGGTTTCTGGCTCATCGGCCTCGACCTATGTGCAGGATCATGGCCGATCGCTCTACCGGAGGACGTTATACACCTATTGGAAACGGTCGGTCCCCAATCCCGCCCTTTTGCTCTTCGACCGTCCTTTTCGAGAAACCTGCACGGTGAAGCGACCGCGTACGTCCACTCCGCTCCAAGCGTTGAATTTGATGAACGACCCCACCTACGTCGAGTCCGCGCGTCTCCTCGCAGAACGAATCCTGCGCGGCGAGGGTTTGCTTTCGGAAACGCGGATCCGCCGGGCGGTCCGGACGGTGTTGGCTCGTGAAGCCAGCCAGAGGGAAGTGGAGGTGCTGCTTCGCGGACTGAGTCGCATGCGTCGGAGTTTTGAGGCCGATCCGGATGCCGCCCTGCAGTTGGTTTCAGTCGGAGAATCGAAACCTGACCTCTCCCTTGGAACGATCAATCTCGCGGCCTACACGACCATGGCCTGCACCCTGCTCAACCTCGACGAAACGATCACGAAACAATGACCACGCGCGTCCCCAGGCCCGAGTGATGTTCCGGTAAAAGCCCATGACTCCAGATCCTTTCCAGACCGGTTTGTCGAACACCCGCCGGCAGTTTCTCGGGCGGATGACCTCGGGCATTGGAATCGCCGCGCTGGCGTCGCTCTTGAATCCGCCGGTGCGGGTCGCCGCCTCGCCGGCAATCCGCTCCGCCGGCCCGCATTTCGCGCCGAAAGCCAGGCGAGTCATCTATCTGGCGCAGGCGGGGGCGCCATCCCAGGTCGACCTGTTTGATTACAAACCTGGATTGAAGCAGCGCTTCAAACAGGATCTGCCGGCCTCCATCCGCGGAAGCCAGCGCTTGACCGGCATGACCAGCGGCCAGAAAACGTTTCCGATCGCTCCCTCCACGTTCGCCTTTCATCAGCACGGCCAGAGCGGCATGTGGCTCAGCGAGTTGCTGCCCCACATCGGACGCGTCTCCAACGAGATCTGCCTGATCCGATCGCTTCACACCGAGGCGATCAATCATGATCCGGCGATGACCTTCCTCCAGACGGGCCATCCACAGGCGGGACGCCCCTCGCTCGGAGGCTGGCTCTCTTATGGATTGGGAAGCGATAATTCAAACCTCCCCGCTTTCGTGGTGATGATCTCCCGACCCAGTGGCCCCACCAACGCTCAGCCGCTCCACGAGCGCATGTGGGGGGCGGGCTTTCTTCCTTCGCAGCACCAGGGCGTCCGCTTCAGTCCGGGAAAAGACCCGGTCCTTTTCCTCTCGAATCCGCCCGGGATCAACCCGGAGCGCAGGCGGATGATCCTGGACGATCTGGGGGATTTGAACCGGAGAAAATTCGACGATTACCAGGATCCGGAGATCCAGACCCGCATCTCGCAATACGAACTGGCCTACCGCATGCAGGCTTCTGTTCCCGAATTGGCGGATCTTTCCAAAGAATCCAAGTCCACGTTGGACCTCTACGGTCCGGACGCCTCCACACCCGGAACCTTTGCCGCGAACTGTTTGCTCGCCCGCAGGCTGGCCGAGCGCGGCGTGCGTTTCATCCAGCTTTATCATCGCGGATGGGATCAACACGCCGATCTCCCGGCCGGAATCCGGCATCAGGCGCGGGATGTGGATCAACCTTCGGCAGCCTTGATTCAGGATCTCAAGCAACGAGGCATGCTGGAGGATACCCTGGTGGTTTGGGCGGGCGAGTTTGGCCGCACCGTTTTCAGCCAGGGCGAGTTGACGGAGACCAACTTTGGACGGGATCATCATCCCCGGTGTTTTTCCATCTGGATGGCTGGAGGCGGGATCCGAGGCGGCATGACCTTCGGGGAAACGGACGAATTCTCCTACAATATCGCGGCCGATCCTGTGCATTTGCACGACCTGAACACCACGATCCTGCACTGCCTCGGTTTGAACCATGAACGCCTCACCTTCCGCCATCAGGGTCGCGACTACCGTTTGACCGATATTCACGGCAGTCTGGTCCGGCCCATTTTAGCTTAGAGCGTGTCTGAAAATTGAGATAGGTCCTGCGGCGAGGGATTTTGGCGCTGGCCGAGGGCGTCGGAAAGACCACAGGCCGCCGCCCGCGAGCAACAGGCCGATGGATGCCGCCGCAGCGACTGGCACCCAGCGCCGGCCAAGCACGGCCAGCACTTCCCCAGGCCAGTAACGTGGGCGGCGGCGGACGGCTGCCGTGACCCGGGAATAAACCCGCGGCCAGATCTCCACAGCCGGCAAAGCGCGGGCTGCTTCCTGGTGACAGATTGCCAGCGCCGACATTTCCTTGAAATAACTCTGACAAGCAGAGCAACCCTTGAGATGGCGGTGGATCATCATGCTGCAAAGCCAAGTGAAAAACTTGCAGCCGCCGCGAAAACGCGGCAAGCCCCGCCATGCCTCGATCAACGTTTCCTGCACGAGATCCTGCGCGGCGTTCACGTCGCCGCACAGGGCGGCCGCTTGAGGATCAGTCACCGTTCAGCGA
Organism: Verrucomicrobiota bacterium; assembly: GCA_016871495.1. Lineage (NCBI taxonomy): Bacteria > Pseudomonadati > Verrucomicrobiota > Verrucomicrobiota bacterium. Next base: position 30,984 of record VHDF01000029.1, read on the forward strand.
CGAAAGGTTCACTCTATTTCGCACGGTTTCACGCAGAGGCGCGGAGACGCGGAGGGTATCTCGATCGCTCCACCGCGCGCCAGAGGTGATACGCAGCGTCATGAATCGGCGCCTCGTCAGGGCACGCGCCCGCCATCAGAACTCCCAACGCGTGGAAGCTGGGTCCCCCAACCTGGCACTATGTTTGATGACATTTTGTCGAGGTCCTCGCGTTTTGCACATAAGCCTCCCGACTAACTTGATGCTGAATTTACTTCCCGTTCCGCACTCCGGCCCGGCGGAGTTCATTTGCTGGAAACGGCCATTGATCCGTGTCGATCTCTCGCAGGACTTGGCGGTAAAGGCCTTTCTCAAGTTTCGAGGGATCACCCTGTGGATCCACCTCAACGGGTTCTTCGCTGTATTCGGTGGAATTGGAGGACGGCCAGCCAGGAGGGCGAAAGACAAAAGCCCCGCGATTCATCGAGAACTGGAAGGCGGCTCTGAAGGGGCAACGTCTCAAGCCGTTTGAGAAGTTGGCCGGATTGGGCTCCGGTCAAGAGTTCGAATGCCTTCGCATTTTCGTTTCGCATGGAGGTGGAGGCTTGGCGGGCAAGCCTCCACCCAGGCGAAGATGAAACCCTATTTCCGCCGATGCCGATGCAGCGCGAGCGCGGCCAGGCCGGACGCTGTCAAAAGGGCGCTACCACCTCCGTCGGGCACCCCTGTCGCTCTTACGGTGGGGGCCTTAAACAGATGCGCCGGCGTGAGGGCGAACTCGTCAATATAGAGCTTGTCACCGACCGTCATGGGATGAATGAGCGAAAGTGAGCTGTAAACAAAGCGAGGATACCAGAACCCGGCATCGTTGGTGAATTCCTCATAGACAAACTGCCATTCCTTATTGCCCGTATCGAAGTAGGATTCAGAACCGACATCGCCGAAACGATCCATGCGCCCGGTGTTCCGGGAATCGCTGACCGCAGCTCGAACAAAACCGCTGAGAACATAATTTCCTCCCAACGGAAGCGTCTTCGCAGCACCAGAAATCGCAAACGCCCAGTAAGCTTGACCGCCATTAAAGCTCAGAACACCAGAATAGCTGCCTGCAAAGGGGGCGATACCATCCACCGAGATCGAGTTATCAATGCCTGGCCCACCTTGCTGAATGTGGAAGTGATCGGTGTTTCCCAGCTCAAAATCGCCGTTGGGCAGCAACGTCCAATCCCCACTGCCGGGAACGAACGGACCGTTGATGACCGCCGCAGACAAGTGGATCGGATGGATGACCAGCATGAGCGAAGCGCTCAGTAGCAGTTTGGTTTGTAATGCTTTCATGATTCTTTCGACCAACTCTCCACTCATCCATCGTGGCTTACCCAAACGCTGCCTGAAAAACGGCTCCAGCGTCCTTCCCTTTTCAAACAAGCCTGCTCCACACGGAGCATCCTGCGCCTTGACTCCTGACGGGCGAGAGAGATCAGGTCTCACTCTGTTCTATGGATTTTCCCGACAGTGGTTACCAAGAATCTTCAAAATCTTTCTCTCGCTCCTCGGCCTGACTCTTCGAGCGATTCCGGACCCGCCAGAACGAATAAGACGGAACCTTTGAGGTTGGCGAGCGCATCAGTTCAGGAATTTCCGCCGGGTTCTTTATCAGAAGAACGACCCAAGTGCCCATGGAACATCTGTTCCAAATTCAGGAAAGGCGCCTTGACCGAAGCTGAGGCTGGCGTTCGCACCCACATTTTTTGCAACACAACCTGATTTTCTGAAATCGCTGGCCAAAAAATCCATAGAATAGGGTGATGATGAACCCTTCCAGCCGACGGGCCTTGGCCTCCACCCGGCGCGACGATCCCGCGATGGAGTCGTCGGCGATGACGCACAAACTGACACCCCGCGAGCGCGAGGTGGTGGACTTGGTCTGCGCGGGACGAAGCAACCGCGAAATCGCTACGGCGCTCGGCAAGAGCGCGGCCACGGTGCGGAATCAACTGCACGCAGTCTTCGAGAAGCTCCGCGTGACCCGTCGGGCGGAACTGATTGCGCGATGGAAGTAGAAGCGTTCAAGTTCCCGGACGCTTCACCTCGCTGGCCGAACCTTCGACACTGGACCGGATTTTCGGAGACTTTCGGGAAGCATGTTTTCCTGCCCAGGACTTGGCCGGGACACCGTTCCGTTTCCGATTGCGGACTTTGCAGAGGGTTCAGGTGAGCGCCCCGTCAACTTCGGGCACAAGCTTCACTCCAAACCCTTGAGTTCCGCATGGACCTTGCGAAACAAGTTGCCAACCCGGTGTTTGGCCAGATACACCGCCGCCGCACTGACTCCGAGGATTCTCCGAACTTCCTCCACAGGTCGTTCTTCCACCACGTGCAAGTGGTATATCGCGTAGTGTTCAGGACGGGCTTGGCGTTTGACCCGCGTCAGCGCCTGCTCCAACCGGTGCCGATGCCACTCGGCATCCCAGATCGCCTCAAATTCCTGCTGCGGATCCGACAACTCCAAGCGCGCATGGACGGGCTCGGATTCCAAGCCTTCGACCACGGCAAGACGTTCAGCGACACTCGGGGATTCCGCCGTGGACGCCGCCCCCGCTTGCCTCGAACGCCGCCGAAATTGGTCGGCGACCTTCCACCGCAAGAGTTGCAAGAGCCACCCTTTGAAAGAATCCCGTCGGGAATCGTATTGGAAATCCGGCAATTTCCGCGCCACCCCAATGAGGGTGTCCTGGACCGCCTCCTCCGCTTCACCTTCATCCAAGCCCGCACGGCGTGCCACGCCCACCAGAAGCCCGCGATAGGTGCGATGGAACTCCTCCCAACTGGCGTGATCACCGGCGTCCTTCAGACGTTGCAACAAACTCGCCCGAGTGGGGAGAGGCTCTTCACTTTTCATGGATGGGGCACAGGAACAAGCGAGTTCGTCCGTGTTTGAACCAAGTTCGCCGAGGTTGAGCATGGAACGAGGCGGTTCGCCGCATGCCGCAACGGCGGCCTGTGCAGCCCAAGAAGGCTCGTAATGGCCTGAAAACGCAAGCCCTCGTCCATCAACCGGCTGATCATGGTCGATTCTTTCAAGATGTGGATTTCTGCAAGATCCGCGGCTCGACCCGCGGTTGATCGGTGATGCAAACCACACCTTGCGCCCAGTCCTCCAGGCCCGGAAATTCTCCTCGCTCATCTGGCGGCCAATTCGAATTCTGCCATTTCCATCAAGATTCTTTTCGACGTGCCTCGACCTATTTCCGGGCTGCCATGGCACTGACCCTTTTCCTCGCCATCTCGATCACCGCTCAAGACCCACCCGTCATCACTCGTCACCCGGCAGGAGCCTCGGTCAGCCTGGGTGTGAGGGTGGTGCTCAGCGTCCGGGCCAGTGGCGAGGAACCCCTCCGCTTCCAATGGCGGCTCAATGATCGTCCACTGCCCGGGGCGACAAACGCCTCCCTGACCCTCACCAACGTCTCCCTCGCCCATGACGGAGATTACACTGCCTTGGTCACGAATCCGCAAGGAACCATCGTGAGCGAGCCAGCCCGGCTCGAAGTCGACCCTACTTTCATCAAACTCAACCCGGAACGGCTCGCCGATAAACTCGTCTATGCGGTGACTTGGGCCGACACCGATGGCGACGGAGATCTCGATCTTCTGGTCACCGAGTTCGGCCAGCATCACGTGCTGGAGAATCTCGGCCAAGGAACCTTCAAACGCGCCAGCGCCTCCCATCCGTTGCAAGCAGGCTCGCCCGGGGAAAATTCCATCTCGATCTGGGCGGATTTCGACAATGACGGCCTGCTTGATGTTTACCGAACCACCGGGCTCGGCTTCGCGGGAGGCCTCCAGGACCGCTTGTTTCGCAACCGCGGGGCCGGGGCATTCGCCGCCGTGGCCAATCTGCCGATGCACCTCGCCCCAACCCCCACCACCGGTGCCGCCTGGGGCGATTTCGACAACGACGGGAACGTGGACCTCTTTGTCGCTCATTCTGGAAACAATCCCAATGCCCTGTACCGCAACATTGGCCAGGGCGGCTTCGCCAAAATCACGGATTCGCCTGTCACCGAGATTTCCGGCAACACGAATGGTGGCACTTGGGCAAACTATGACGACGATGGCGATTTGGACTTGCTCGTTTACGCCCCGCGAAACAGTAACCTTTATGAGAATCTCGGGGCGGGAAAATTTCAAATCAGCGACGACGCGCTACTCGGGGACCGCATCCAGGGCGCGGCCTTCGCCGATTTTGACAACGATGGTGACCTCGACCTCCTGGTCACAGGAAATCCCATGCGACTGCACCGCAACGATCGCGGCATTTGCCCGACGGCCGCGTGGGGTGACTTCGACAATGACGGCTTCCTGGATCTGGCCGTGGGCAAAGGGGGATCGGCCCTCTACCGGAACAGCGGCAACCCCCATGCCTGGCTGACCCTGAAACTCATCGGCACACGGTCCAATCGCGCGGCCATCGGCGCCAAAGTGCGCCTGAAAGCGACGATCAAAGGACAATCATTTTGGCAGCGGCGGGACATCACGAGCACGAGCGGTCCGAGTGCCGGCAGCGACCTCCGCGCCCATTTCGGTCTCGGCGATGCCACGCAGGCTGAGATCCTTCGAGTCGAATGGCCCAGCGGCCAAGTCACTGAATTAAGCAACGTTCCCGCCAGGCAAATCCTCACTCTCACCGAGCCGGACTTGTCGCCCCGGCTCCAAGCGAGCTGGGTTCGAGGGGCCATTCAACTCACCCTCACCGGCGCGTCAGGCCACACTTATCACCTGGAAGCTTCCCACGATCTCCAGACCTGGAGCCGCGTCACCTCGGTCGTCGCTGGAACAGGTCCAGCCCTCATCGAAGACACCCGAGCCCAAGTCAGTTCACACAGGTTTTACCGCGCCCAATTGCAGTAGCCGGGCGCCCAACTCAATCGATCAGGCTAGTGTGCTGTTCATGAATTGGGTGGGCATTTGTTGCACGAGAGCGCACGCACGAGGAGTGGTTGGAGGAAGAACTCCTTCCTACGGGGTGGAGCATGGGAAATGCATCCGTTGGTTGAACCGGGGGCGCGGTTCGATCTCACCCGCATGGCTGAAACTCAATGGGGAACGTTTCCAAACCCAGTCGAGTGTGAAAGGGGCGGGTTAGGACGATGCATCCGCTGCGGCAAATAGCGGTCCAATCCCGTTCTGCTGAGGATCTCGTCAAATCGCTTATCATTCCAAAGCGTCCGCCAGTAAGGATGCACCACCACATCCAGGATCGCCTCGTCACGCTCCTCGCATGCGCGCTCAAGGTGATGGAAGGCCTGATCGAGGTTGCCCGCGTGCCTGTAGGCATCCGCCCAGATGACCGGGGACAGCCAGCCATGGGGTAGAAGCATGCGTTGGCGGCGATCGGCGAAATCGAGGAAAACCTTCGCGAAGGCCGGGAGACCGTCGCGACGGTAAGCCTCGTGCGCCGCCTGATTGATGGTGGCGATGCCGTGGACCTTCAAGGAGCCTGCAGTCTCAGCGCTCATGGATTCATCGAGCCGTCCTATCGCCCATAGAAGTTTGGACAATTCGAACAACGCAACGCCATCACCAGAGTCGCGCCGGATGGACTCGCGCAACAGTTCTTCAGCTTCCTTCGATCGTCCGGCGCAAACGAGAACAACTCCCTGTTTTCTCGCCAGCCATGGAAGGTCCGGTGCGGCCTGTCTCGCGTTCTGGAGTTCTCTCACGGCCTCGTCGTGTCGACCCACCAAGGAAAGCCAGGTCGCCAGCCATGATCGCGCTTCGGGATGGCGGGGATCGAGTTCGACTGCGCGGCGGAAATCGCGCTCCGCTCCCTCCCAATCCCGTTCATATTCCATCTTCAAACGGCCCAGCAGGACGATCGCATCGACCAGCCTGCCATCCAGGCTCAACGCCTTGAGCGCTGCCTCGCGGGCTTGCGGCTTGCAAACCTTGGGCGGGAGAAAACAGAAGCCACCAAGCCCGTAACGGGCATTCGCGAGTTGCAGCCACGCGCGGGCGAAGCCGGGATCAAGATTCACCACGATCTCGAGTTGGGCTATGGCAGGCACGTAGCCATTCGTCGATTGAAGCCGCATGGCTTCTTTGGCCTGCAGGTATCGGTGGAATCCTTCGTCGCTCGAAGCGCCAGAGGTCTCAAATACTTCGGCCACGGGCGACAAGGAAGCGACCGGCGCAACGGGTCGATCCGAAGCCGATGGAATACGTCCAGTCATCGCCATGCGGGCCAGGACAACGATCGCCGAGCATGCCAGCAAAATGAGCGCAATCCGGCCACGCCGCTCCCAAGCCCGCCGCTTGCGAACAGAACCACCCTCCGACAGTCGATCGAGATCAGCCACCATGGCCCCGGCGCCCCCATACCTCCGCTTCGGATCCGCCTGGCAAGCCCGGTGGATGACAGCTTGGAGCTCCAGCCAGCGCTCGCGATCAGGACGCGTGGCCAATCCACCCGGCGGGACCGGGAAGTCCCGATGAGTGAGCCCCGTGCTCATCACATAAAGCACGATCCCCAGACTGTAGAGATCCGCCCTCACCGTCCCCGGGCCTTCGGGTGGAATAAACCCCTCCGTGCCGACAAACGAGCGCGCTTCGCTCGCGGCGGACACCAACCCCACATCCACCAACTTGGGCGCTCCATCCACAAAAATGATGTTTGAGGGCTTAATGTCACGATGCACGAGCCCATGCCGGTGCAACTCGGCCAGCGCCAACGCCAGTGCCCGTCCAATGCCAATGGACTCCTCCAGCGGCAGCGCTCCCCGAGCCTTCACCTCGCTGGCCAGCGTTCGGGGAGAATACGTTTGGAGCTTCGCCATCGGGGGGGGCGAAGGCCGGGCATTCGAAGCCCATGTGGAACTGTTGCCGCCCAACGATTGAGTGCCGAAGTCCGGACCGGAAACAGCCGCATCCGCGAGTTCCATCACGTAATAGAACCAGCCCTCGGCGTCATTGCGGCCAACCTGGAGCAAATCGACAAAGCCCTCGTGCAAGCGCGAAATCGGTTCGAACCGGCGAATGCCCGCGAATTCGCGCTCGTAAGGACGCTCATCCTCAAACGTCATCCGCCGGACGATCTTCACCGCGCGCAGCGTTCCCAGCGAATTACGCGCCAGCCACACTTCACCATAGGCGCCTTGGGCGAGTAGGTGCAGCAACACATGATCTGGAATCGAAGGCGGCGCTTGGGGCCCGCCCGGAGGCTGGGCGCTGTCCCTGACAGTGGACGCGGACATGATAATGCCGAAGGAACTCTTTTCGAGCTTTCTTGTCGAGCCACGCCATCAGGTCGATTAGGGCATCGGTGCATCCAGAGGATGTCGGTGACCGGGTTGTCGTGGTCACGCAGACAGCCCTGTCTGCTGTGTCGCAGGCTGCCCAGCCTGCGGGGCGGCGAAGGGAACCCGGCGCGTGGAGATCATGGAAGGGCCTCGTTCTTCACCCGCCGGGCCGACGGGCCGTCAGCGATACGGCAGGCTGGGCAGCCTGCGCCACACGACAAACAGCTTCGGGATGCACGATCAGGGCATGGGCATCGAAAGACCGTAAAACCGGATGTTTAGAAGAAGAAGACCGAGGGGCAGGAAGTCACTGCGTTCGGATCCATTCGAGGACGCGCGTTTCGAGCAGGTCGAGGGGCAAAGCCCCGGCCAGCAGCACCGCGTCGTGGAAAGCACGCAGATCGAATCGCACACCCAACTCGCGTTGGGCCAGGGCGCGCAGTTCTTTGATCTTCAGCTCACCGATCTTGTAAGCGAGGGCCTGCCCGGGCCAGGCGATGTAGCGGTCGATCTCGTTCGCGATGTCCAACTCGCTCTTGGGCGCGTGTTCCGTAAAGAAATCGATCGCTTGCTTTCGGCTCCAGCGTTTCGCATGGATTCCGGTATCGACCACCAATCGCACCGCCCTCCACATCTCGTAGGTGAGCTGGCCCATTTTATCATAGGGATCCTCGTAGAGCCCCAACTCGTCGCCGAGAGATTCGGCATAGAGCGCCCAGCCCTCGACAAAGACCGTGTAGCCGCCGTAACGGCGGAAATGGGGCAGATTCCCCTGTTCCATCGAAAGCGCGATTTGCAGGTGATGACCGGGAACGGCTTCATGCAAGGTCAACGCCATGATCTCATGACGAAATCGAGTCTCCGGACGATACAGATTCACGGAATAAAAACCCGGACGAGTTCCGTCCGCAGCCGGAGGCCGGTAATAAGCCGTGGTCGTGTGGGGAGCAATCCCGTCCGGAATCGGCTCCACCCCGTAAGGAATGCGCGGCAACGTGCGGAACACTCGATTCAACAGGGGATCGACCCGCTTGGCCGCGGCCTTGTACGCGGCCAGCAACTGGCCCGGACTGCGGTAGGCGAATTGAGGATCCGTGCGTAGATGCACGAAAAACTCCCGAAGAGAACCCCGGAACTGCACGCGATGACGGATCTTCTCCATTTCCTCCCGGACTCGGCTCACCTCGGAGAGTCCCAAGTCATGAATCTGGTCCGGGGTCAAACGGGTGGTCGTGAACTTTCGGGCCAGGAAGGCGTAGAGTTCCGCCCCGTCCGGCATCTGCCAGATCCCCTCTTTCTCGAAGCAAGCCGGCAGATATTCCTGTTGAAAGAACTGCTCCAAGCGCTGGTAGGCCGGGATGACGACCTCGCGAATGGCCATCACGGCCTCGCGCCGCGCTTTGGAGAGATCGAGATTCACCCCCGTCTCCTTCGCCACGGCATAGGGCTTGAGAAAGAGGCTTTCCTCAGGGTCATCCACGATTTGCTTGGCGATTTGAGGCACGATCCGTTCCGCGATGACACGGGCGTGGACACGACGCGTTCGAATCCCCTCGCGCATGAGGGCGATGGCCTGATCGACGCTTCGACCGACGCCACGCAAACGGGCATTCCAATCAAGATAATCACGGATGCTTTGGAAGCGAAGATCGTCCGCCAGCAGATGAGCGGTTTGATGACCTTCCCGTTGATTCATGGGAAGCAGGTACCAGCGCGCACCCAGCTCCTCGATCTCCAAGGCCATTTCGCGGCGAAACAAACCCCAATTCAGCTTATCCGCCGGACTGAGCTTGGACGGATCGATGCGGTCGAGTTTCTTCAGTGTCCATCGATAATGATTCGAACGCGCTCCAAATGCCTGAAGGCTCAAATCTTCCCACGCTCGATTCCATCTCCGATCCCCCAACGTCGAAGAGAAGGTGGGGTTCTGCCGCAGGCGGTAATCCCATTCGCGAGCCAAGAGCCGTCGCAAAGCAGCATCCTCGGAAGTGGACGGACGTTCGTCCGCGGCCATCCCATGATGCAGGGAGGCCAGAAGTCCGAAGCCCATCGCTAACCATGGCAAGAACCGGCGCCAGCGTTGGACGACCACGCTCAGAAGTCCGCTTGGTGGAGAATGCCTCACGGTCAGGCCTGCTCTTCTCGATCCAACCGCCTGGGACGGGCTCCGAAAATAGCCGTGCCGATTCGCACCATCGTCGCTCCTTCCTCGATGGCCACACCGAAATCACCGCTCATGCCCATGCTCAGTTCCGGAATCGGATAACCCAGGAGATCCTCGCAACGAGATCGGAGCTCGCGGAGCGATCGGAAAAAAGGACGCACCCGCTCCGAATCGGTGGACCAGGGCGCGATCGTCATGAGCCCGTGGATTTCCAGTCGCTTCAGCGCCGACACTCCCCGGATCTCTTCGACGAGCTGCGCCGGACGATAACCAAACTTGCTCCCTTCCCCCGCCACGTTGACTTCGAGAAGGATCTTGGCGGTCTTGGCCTGACGCTCGGCGAGACGATGGATCTCTTCCGCAAGCCGCAGGCTGTCCACGCTTTGAATGACGCTGAAGAAGCCCAACGCATCGCGAACCTTGTTGGTTTGGAGGTGTCCGATCATGTGCCAGGTGATGCGGCTCGAACAAAGCGGGATCTTGGCCCTGCCTTCCTGGACCTTGTTCTCGCCGAACAACGAGATTCCCGCTCGGAAAGCTTCCTCCACCGCCTGGGGCGGATGTCCCTTGCTCACCGCGATCAGCCGAACCCCAGCCGGGTCGCGCCCGGCTCGAAGACAGGCTTGATCCATGGCTTGCCGAACGCGGGCGATGTTGGCTTCAATGGACACGACGACCCAAACTAATTTCAAAAGAAGCCCGTTTCAATAGCTGCGAGGAAGAACAACGAACGCACCGCTCCGTTCCCGACCCGGAATCGAAAGCTTGCCCTAAGATCTTCGGAGCTGTTCCCAAGGGCCCGTGATGGCGAGGGTGAGGCCTGGAGTTTGGATGTTCACGAAAAGCGTGGTGCCGTCCGGCGAAAAACAAGCACCCGCCAACTCCCCCAGTGTTGTCTTGGCCAAGTGGTACGTCTTGCCTTCGGGAGTGACGCCCACCACGCACTGTGGACTCAAACCATCCTCGCAAATAATGAGGTCCCCCCAGGGTGCCACAGCCAGGTTATCCGCGTTCTCCACCAAATTGCCGTCATTCGGCTCAATGAAAAGTTCGAGTCGCGGCGGCTTCGTCGCTTCTCCGGGTTTGCCTTCCGCCGTACTGGGGAAGTACCGCCAGATTTGTCCCTTCTTCTTTCGGCCGCCGTTCGTACAGGCGAAGAAGATCGAATCCCTCCCATACCAGCAGCCTTCTCCACGGGCGAAGCGCGCCGCACCTTTTTCGAAATACCCGTGGTAACGAAGATCGTTATCCTCGGACTCGACATGGGCCACGTCCACCCATTCCACCTCCAACGTCTGGCGCGGCGCCCATTTGCGATCATGCCAGTTGCGCGTATCCATGCGGCTGGCATCGATCACCTTGAGGGCTTGCAAACGACCCTTCCCCGCCAACTGCCCCGGCTGTTCGGGGAGGAATCGATAAAACAAGCCGTCGCTGCAGTCCTCGGTCTGGTAAACCGCTCCGGAATTGGGATCAACCGCGATGGCTTCGTGACGGAAACGGCCCATCCCCCGAAGCGGGATCGGATCGGCTAGACCGATCTCGACCGAAGGCGCGACTTCGAAATTGTAGCCGTGCATTTGTTCCATTTCCTCATCCGGAGTCTGGCCGCCCTCGTTCGGACGGCTCACATCCTCCTCGCAGGTCACCCAGGTGCCCCAGGGTGTCACTCCTCCCGCGCAGTTGCGATAGGTGCCCGCCAGACTCAGAAAATGCTTCTCCAACGTCTGCGTTCGAGTGTCGAAGACCAAGGTCGTCGTGCCCCCCAGTCCGGGTTTCTTGCCTTTTCCCGCGTCATACATTTTGGCCCGCGGCACTTTTCTCATCAACCCCCGCTTGTTGCCGAAAGGGCTCCCTTCGGTGGCACCCGCCTCCATCTCGTGATTGCGGATCAGGATCGTCTTCCCGTTCGGGCCGGGAAATGCGCCCATGCCGTCATGCTTTCCCGGCACGAGCAGTCCATCATCCATTTTTTCTCCCGTCTCCGAGAAGACCACATAGTTGAACCCGGGCGGCAGATCCAGGGTGCCGTGAAAATCGGATTCCAGGGCCGGCTTCGCGGTTTCCGCGTGGGCGGAATCGAGAAAACTGCGCAGGCCCGTGAAGGCCAAGGCGACCAGACCGGACCGTTGAAAGAATTGACGCCTGCGCAGCGGGCTCGTCCGCGTTACGACTTTTTGATTCATGTTGAATGGAACTGGATTCATGACCGGCTTCAGCGGCCCATCTTGCTGGCGCCCACCCGGCAAGTGCTTGTCCAGTTTCCATTGGTGAAGTTCGAACTCAAGCACACATTGCGTGCGTTCGTCCGGGCCTCACCGGATTTTGCCGTCGAGAACCTGTTTCTTGCTTTTCACTCTCGCCAGGCGGTCGAACGACCTCGCTCATCGACCGCCGTGGTCAGCGCGCGTCAGCGTGGCGTTCCGCCCGCGAACCACCGGGTGCACTGCAACCGCGACGCGGGCGGCGGTTCGTCTGCAGCGACGGGTTCGGGAATCGATTGAAGAAAGCCTCGACCGCGTCTGAAAGGCTCCAATGCCTGGCGCGGAAGTGGACCGCCTCCGAACCCATGCGATCGAGCCCAAACCATGTTCCGTCCGGAGCATGCCATCGGTTCGCCCTCCAACCCGGGGATTTGACTTGTGAATCCACGGGTTCGAGCGTTTTCTCTTTCTCAATCTCCAACTCAGATCGACCATTATGAACCCCCTGGCGCGCCGACCTCGTTCGGCCTTCACGCTCATCGAACTTCTGGTCGTCATTGCCATCATCGCCATTCTCGCCGGGATGCTGCTGCCCGCGTTGTCCAAGGCCAAGGAGAACGGACGCAAGGCGAAATGCCTCAATAATTTGAGGCAGATCGGCATCGGCATCGCGATTTACGCGGATGACAACCGGGACCGGGTTTTGGAGGCGCGATTTGGGGTGGTGCAAATCTGTTTGAATCCTCCCGAGCGCAAAGCCGCGGAATCCGTGGGCCTCACGATCTTCTCCAACAGCCCTTCCGGCCAGATTTGGACTTGTCCGAATCGCCCCACCTTTCCTCAATACGAACGCGAGTTCGATCAGTGGGTCATCGGATTCCAATATTTTGGAGGAATCACCAACTGGCAGAATCCCGCCGGGACCTTTCCCTCGAGAAGTCCGGTGAAGACCTCCGCTGCCCAGCCGGGTTGGGTGCTTGCCGCCGACGCCAACATGAAAATTGATGGTCGCTGGGGTGGAGGACGCGACACGTCCTTCAAAGGCATGCCGCCTCACAAGGATCGAAACGGGCGGCCGGCGGGTGGCAATCAGTTGACCATGGACGGATCGGCGAGGTGGATGAAATTCCAGCAAATGCTCTTCATTCACAGTTGGGGCACCGAGGGTAGCCGGGACGCCTATTTTGCCCAGGACGACCTCGGGGAGGCGCTTCAATCGCGCATCGACCGCATCAAGCCAAGGCCCTGACCGGCATCTTTCCCAGACCTTCGGCGTGGGAGAGAACCAGGGCGACGTCATGGCCCTGCGGGCGAAGAGGCTTGGCGAGCACGGCACCGCGCTGAATCCGGCGAGATCGACCTTCGAAGCCACATTCCTGGGCTCGATTCCTTGGCTGACGGCTTAAAGCCGGGGGATTTCCGGCCGATAGGAGGGGTGAAGCTCGGTTCCCATTGCGCGGTCGTGAGTTCCATTGCCACCATTTCACAGCAGCCCCGGCTCGAACCCCATCCCGGGGTGATCCAGACTTTCGACCCGAGCCTGGATCAAGCCCTGGCCTCATTATTGGGCCTCGTGCCTTCTCTCGCCGGACCCTCCATGGCGGCGATTCTCGTCAAGCGAGGCCGAGGCTTCCAGTTTGCCGCTCTTCATGGTTGTGCACCTTTCCGCATCGATCCCGACACGTTCCCCTCTCTCCTGTCGTGGAGCGAGTCGTCGTGGTCGTGCTTCCACTCTCCATTTCCACAAACTGAGGTCGCCGCGAAAGGGCCGGAATTCCAATTCCCCCCCATCCAATTCCTCGCCAGCCATGCCTTGCGATCAGCCGAAGGCGTCGTCTGGGGCCAATTGCTCGTCATGGATTCGCGCCCGCTCCATTGGACCCCGGCGCGCGAACAGGCATTAGCCCCGCTTTGCCTTGGTTTGGCACGCATCCTCGAATGGGAAGGCAAGGGCCGCGAAGGTCGATCCTTCCCCGAACCATCGCGCGATCGGGCGGAGACCCACTATCGCACGCTGGCGGAGGCCTTGCCGCAGAATGTCATACGAAAGGACACGCAAGGACGATTCAGACTTGGGCAGTCCAACTGCGTGGCAGCCTGGCAAGCCGAGGCAAGGCCGAGTCAAACGCGATTCGAGGCTGGACTCACCCTTTGGCCCGGGAGGCCTTGGATTAATCGGTGAGCCACCCGTTTACAGAATGCGCCTCCTGTGCCATGATTCTCGACAGCAGGATCAAGAACCCCGGTCCTGGCCCCGGTTGCCCACCCGACACTCCAAACTGCGCGCCACCCTTTCCATCCATTCCCCCAACCTCTCTCCACTATAAACATCCTCATCGCCGAAGATGATCCGGTCTCGCAACGCATCGTGCGTCTGACTCTGGAAAAACAGGGTCATCAGCTCTATATCGCCGACGATGGGGAAGAGGCGTGGGAGCTGATCATGTACCATCCGATTCATGTCGTCATCAGCGACTGGCTCATGCCCAAGCTGAGCGGGCTCGAGCTTTGCCGCAAGGTGCGGGGGCGACGACGACGCGAGTATGTTTACTTCATTCTCGTCACCGCCCTCTCCAGCCAGGAAAACTTCAACGAGGCCATGGAGGCCGGCGTGGACGATTTTCTCAACAAACCGCTGCGGCCCGATGCCCTGCTGACACGGCTTCGCGTCGCGTCCCGCATCCTCGATTTCATCAGCCAAATCCGGGAATTGAAACGGCTTCTCCCCATTTGCATGTACTGCAAGAACATCCGGGACGACCAGAGTTACTGGCACCAGATCGAGAGTTACATTCACGAGCAAACCGGCACTGATTTCATCCACAGCATTTGTCCCGATTGCTTCGAAAAGAAGGTTAAACCCGAACTCGAAGGCCTCGGCGATCCCGACCCCGCATCGCCAAAACCGGCTTGACCCTGGAAGGGCGGACGGGAGAGTGGTCGAACTCGACGAGCTCCACCGCCATGTCTGGACCCCAGCCGAATTCCCCCTCTGACCCTCCTCCGGATCCGCCCCCCGGCGAGGCCTCCTTGGTGCTCGACCTGCACGTGATCGAGGAACTGCGCCAGCTCGAATCTTCCGGCTCCAGCTGGGGTTTGGACGCTCTCATCGACCTCTTTCACAAGGAATTGAAGACCCGCCATACTCAACTGCAAGCCGCCCTCCTCTGCCAGGACCTCGCCGCCGCACAACATTCGGCCCACACCCTGAAAGGAGGCGCCGCGGGACTCGGAGCGAGAGAACTGGCCGCGCTCTGCCAGCAAATCGAATCGCGAATCAAGGAACGCCGGCTCGATGGAGTGAAGGAACTCCTGGACGCCTTGGAACAGAGTTACCAATCCCTCGCCCCCATCCTCAACCGCCAAAAATCTTCCCCGGACTAACCACCATGGATCAACTGCACGCCCCCTGGCGCATTGACTATATCCTCGCGCCCAAATCCCCGCCGGGAGGAGACTCGGTCTTCACCCAGATCGCCCAGTCGTCCGATGACGTCGGCAACCATGTTCTCAAACGCGGCCGTACCTGCTTTGCCGTGCTCAATGCCTGGCCCTACACCGGCGGCCACCTCATGACCGTCCCCTACCGTCAAGTCCCCGACTTGCGCGATCTGACCGAAATGGAATTGCTCGAACTCATGCTCCTGACCCGCCAGTGCCAGGACGCACTGGCTCAAGTCATGCGACCGGAGGGATTCAACATCGGACTCAACCTCGGCAAAGTCGCGGGCGCAGGGATCATCGAACACCTCCATTTTCACATCGTGCCGCGCTGGAATGGGGACACCAACTTCATGCCCGTCATCGCCGGCTCCATGGTCTTGCCCGAGGCTCTGGCCGATGTCGCGGCCAAACTTCGGGCCGCCCTCGCCAACCCGGCGGCTCCATCCTCCCACCCCTCCGAACGATGACGTCCGACACTTTGCATTTCGAAACCGCGCGCGTGGCTCAGCAGCTCTTCAACAACGAGCCCCGCAACCTCGAATCCCTCGATTCCCAACTGGGCGTCAAAGCCACCAGCCGGGACGGCTGGATCAAACTTGAAGGACCCGAGGAGGCCGTGGCCAAGGCCAGGCGGCTCTTCCAACTCCTCGAGGAGTCTTTGCGCGCGGGCGGCATCATCCGCAACCGGGAATTCAACCACGCCCTGCACATCGTCCACCACGACGGCGCGGAGGCCCTGGCCAAGGTCCTCAACGACCGCATCACCACCTCGGCCCGCAAGCCGGCGGTTTCACCCAAGACCCTCGGCCAGAAGAAATACGTCGATGCCATCCGCCAGCATGACATCACCCTGGCCGTCGGGCCCGCCGGAACCGGCAAGACGTACCTCGCCATGGCCATGGCGGTCGTCGCCTTGAAGGAGGAAAAGGTCTCGCGCATCGTGCTGACCCGTCCCGCCGTCGAAGCGGGCGAAGCCCTTGGATTTCTGCCCGGAGATCTTTACGAAAAAATCGGCCCCTACCTGCGCCCGTTGCAAGACGCTCTGCACGACATGCTGCCCTCCGAGGAAATCGAGAGGCTCCGCGAAAAAGGCATCCTGGAAATCGCTCCTCTCGCTTATATGCGAGGTCGAACCCTCAACAACGCGTTTATCATCCTCGACGAGGCCCAGAACTCGACGCCCGAACAGATGCTCATGTTCCTGACGCGGCTCGGCTACAATTCGAAAGCGGTGGTCACCGGCGACCTCACCCAGATCGATTTGCCCAACTCCAAACGATCCGGCCTGGTCGAGGCCCGCAAAGTCCTCACCGGCGTCGACGGCATCGCGGTCATCGAATTCCAGAAGAAAGACGTGGTGCGCCATCCCCTGGTGCAACGCATCATCGCCGCCTACGAACAGCACCGCGGACGCGCGGGCTCATGAGGGAAATCGTCCTTTTCAACCGGCAGCGGCTCCGACCGCTCCGGCTCCCCGGCTTCCGGGCGGCGATCATCGATACTCTCCAACACCAGTTGAGGATTCAGGACTGCGAGCTTGGCTTCCACTTCGTGAGTCCCCGTCGCATGGCCGGGCTCAATCTGGAATTCCTGGGCCATTCCGGCCCCACCGATGTCATCACCTTCGACCAACGCGAAACCAACCGCCCGGCCCTCGTCCGCGGAGAAATCTTCATTTGTGTGGCCGTCGCCTTGGAGCAGGCGCGGGAATTCCACACGGATTGGCGGGAGGAAGTCCTGCGCTACGCCCTCCACGGCTTGCTCCATCTGCTGGGATGGGACGATCTGATGCCCCAGGCGCGCCGCCGCATGAAGGCTCGTGAAAATCAACTGGTGCGCTGGCTCGGCCAGCGTTTCCCGCTGCAGGAGCTCTCGGGCAGCCTGCGCTGAATCGATTTCGTTGCCAAGGCCCCGGGAAAAGCAACCGAATTCAGCATCCCTCGCTCAAGTCGGCACGAATGTTGCCATCAAATTCGACGCCATCCTTCATGAATCACCCACTTCCTTCAATTTTCCCCTATCCCCGCCGTTCCTCATCCCGGATTGGGGGCCGTTTCGCTGTCCTGGCCGCGCTCGTGTGCCTTGGCCTGTCGGGTCACGGCCAATTGTACCTCTCTGAATTTCTGGCCAGCAACACCAAGGGACTCCAGGACGAGGACGGCGCGTTTTCGGACTGGGTCGAGATCGGCAACGCGGGGGCAGCACCTGTCAACCTTGAGGGATGGTTCCTGTCCAACAGCACCAACACCCCGGCGCAATGGAAATTCCCGTCCGTGACCATCCCTGCGCGCGGGGTGCTCATCGTGTTCGCGTCCGGCAAGAATCGAGTCGTCGCGGGACGCAATCTGCACACGTCGTTCAGCCTCAACGCGCGGGGTGAACCTCTGCTCCTGGTCCAACCCGACGGGCGAAGCGTCGTGAGTTCATTCCTCCCTCAGTACCCGCGTCAAATTCAGGATGTTTCCTACGGACGCGCGCTGCCCGACTCCCCTCCCCGTTACTATTCCGTCCCCACCCCGGGGGCGCCGAACAACCCCACCGGTTTCATCGATCTCGTCGCCGACACCAAGTTCAGTCATGACCGCGGCTTTTACGACAA
The DNA here is from genome assembly GCA_016871495.1 of Verrucomicrobiota bacterium. Taxonomy (NCBI): domain Bacteria; kingdom Pseudomonadati; phylum Verrucomicrobiota; species Verrucomicrobiota bacterium. The sequence goes on from VHDF01000029.1 coordinate 48,675, forward strand.
CGCTTTCGATCTCGAGATCACCTGCGCCACTCCGGGAGCGGAAATCCGCTACACCACCAATGGCACTCCTCCCACCGCCACCACCGGTCTGATCTACTCCGGCCCCGTTCGCGTCCGCGGCACAACTGTCCTGCGGGCCGCCGCGTTTCGCGCCAACTTTCAACCGTCGAACATCGACACGCACAGCTACCTCTTCACCTCGGATATCGTCAAACAAGCGCCGGATGGCCAGCCTCCGGCGGGGTGGCCCGCGACCTGGGGCGCCAACGTCCGTGATTACGGCATGGATCCGGACATCGTCAACCATCCGCTCTACAGCCCCACGATTCAAAACGATTTGAAGACGCTGCCTTCCTTCTCGGTGGTCATTGAATTACGCCATCTCTTCGATCCCGCCACGGGGATTTACGCCAACCCCGGCCAGGACGGACGCGCGTGGGAGCGTCCATGCTCGCTGGAACTCATCCATCCCGACGGTCGCCGCGGATTTCAAATCGACGCCGGCATTCGCATTCGGGGGGGATTCAGCCGCAGCACCTCCAATCCCAAGCACGCCTTTCGCTTCTTCTTCCGCGACGAGTACGGGGAGGCCAAACTGAACTACCCCGTTTTCGGGGAGCAAGCCGCGCCCTCCTTCGACAACTTCGATCTGCGCACCTTCCAAAACTATTCCTGGAGCTTTCAAGGGGATTCCCGCGGGGTATTCCTGCGCGACCAAATGTCGCGCGACCTCCAGCTTGCCATGGGACATCAGGCCGAGCGCGGTGATTATTTTCATCTCTACATCAATGGCATGTATTGGGGCCTCTTCAATTCTTGCGAACGCCCCGAGGCTTCCTACGGAGAGACTTACTTCGGCGGGAACAAGGAGAATTACGACGTCATCAAAGTCGAAGCCGGCCCCTACACCATCAACGCCACGGACGGCAACCTCAACGCCTGGACGCGCCTTTACAACGAGGCAAAAGCCGGTCTCGACTCCAACGAGGCGTATTTCAAAGTTCAAGGCCGCAACCCCGACGGCACTCCCAACCCCGCCCTCGATAACCTGATCGATGTGCCCAACCTCATCGATTACATGCTGGTCATTCTCTACGGAGGCAATCTCGACGCGCCCATCTCCAACTTCCTCGGAAACACCTCTCCGAACAACTGGTACGGCATGAGGGACCGAACCGGTCGCGCCGGTTTTCGCTTTTTCGCGCACGACGCCGAGCACACCCTGCTCGATGTCAACCAGGATCGCACCGGCCCCTACAGCGCCGGCAGTTCGTCCGTGACCAAAAGCAATCCCCAATGGATCTGGCAGGCCATGTGGAACAACCCGGAACACAAGATCCTGGTCGCCGATCATGTCCACCGCCACTTTTTCAACGGCGGCCTCCTGACTCCAGGGGCGGTTCGCCAGGCGCTTCTGACTCGGGCGTCTCAAATCGAACGCGCCGTGGTCGCGGAATCCGCTCGCTGGGGCGACGCCAAGCGATCCACTCCCTTCACACTGCAAGATTGGCGCAACGCCTTGACCAACATCGTCAACGCCTATGCCGGACGCCGCACCGAGATCGTGCTCAACCAACTGCGCGCGAAAGGACTTTATCCTGATCTCGCCGCGCCCGTGTTCAGCCAGCACGGGGGTCCCTTCTCCACCGGCTTCCGCCTGGCTCTTTCTGCGCCGGCAGGCACGATTTACTACACGACCGACCACACCGATCCGCGCCTTCATGGCGGTGGCCTCTCTCCCACGGCCCGTCCCTACAGCGGTCCCGTCGCGCTGGCCGAAAGCGTCACCTTCAAGTCCCGCGCCTGGCGGAATGGTGCCTGGAGCGCGCTGAACGAGGCTCCATTCACACTCATGCAAACATTCACCGAATTGCTGGTCACCGAAATCATGTACCATCCGCCCGGAGAACCAAGCCTCGACGGCGATCGCTTCGAATTCATCGAGATCAAGAATATCGCGGCGAGAGAACTGGATCTCAGCGGCGTCTTTCTCACCAACGCCGTCCAATTCACCTTCCCCCAAGGCTTCAAGCTGGCGTCGGGCCGGTTCGCCATCCTGATCAGCGATCCCGCCGGATTCACCAATCGCTACCCTTCCGCGCGGTTCGACGGAGTGTATCAAGGCCGCCTCTCCAATGGCGGGGAAACGATCGAGATTCGTCATGCGGTCGGCACCCCGATCACGTCCGTGCCATACCAGGACGACGCGCCGTGGCCACGGTTGGCCGATGGGGATGGATTTTCTCTGACCTCGGCGGATCCCAACCGGAACTCCAACCCCAATCTCCCCGCGAACTGGCGTGCCAGCTCGATGGTTTTGGGTTCCCCCGGCCAGGATGACCTCGCGCCCGGTCTTCCACGCGTCGTGATCAACGAAGTCCTGACCCACACCGATCCTCCCGAACTCGACGCCATCGAACTCCACAATCCCGGTTCGTCGCCCGCATCCATCGGGGGATGGTTCCTCAGCGATCAAAATGAGGTTCCCCGAAAATTCCGCATCCCCGATGGCATCGTGATCCCTCAGGGTGGTTTCCTGGTCTTCACCGAACGAGACTTCAACGCTTCCCCGGGCTCCTCGAACAGTTTTTCGCTCTCCTCCCGCGGGGAACAAGTTTACCTCTTCTCCGCGGATGCCACCGGTCGCCTGACGGGATACAGTGACGGATTCGGCTTTCCGGCCGCCGCCACCGGCATATCTTTCGGACGCTTCACCAATTCAGCCGGCGAAATCCAGTTTCCACCTCAAACTCAAATCTCCCTTACGCAGGCCAACGCAGGCCCGGCGACCGGGCCCATCGTGTTCTCCGAGATCCATTATCAGCCGCGTCCAGGCGATGAGGAGTTCCTCGAAATCAAGAATCGTTCAAGCCAAGTCGTGCGCTTCTTCGATCCGTCTCGCCCGGCTCATCGCTGGCGGATCGATGGCATCGGCTTTGAATTCCCACCAGGATTCGAACTCGCGCCCGGCGCCATCGCGCTGGTGGTTCCAAACGATCCGGTCGTCTTCCGTTCACGCAATTCCATCGCGGCTCACATCCCGGTCCTCGGCCCCTATTCCGGCAACCTCGAAAACAACGGCGAGCGCATCGCACTCCTCCAGCCCGACACGCCGGAGCCGTTGCCAGACGGTCAGGAAGTCGTGCCCTACATTCCTGTGGATTCGGTCCGCTACCACCATCGCACGCCGTGGCCCGCCGCTGCGGACGGTTTGGGCGAGTCCCTGGTGCGCGTGCGCGATGACGCGTACGGAGACGATCCTTCAAGCTGGCGCGCCAGTTCGGAGGGTCCCAGCCCGGGACAAGGCCCCGGCGAGAACCGGCCGCCTCGAATCAGCCCCCTGGCTTCCATCCGAATCGAGAGCAACCAATTCCCCGCCAGCACTCGCCTCACGATCAACGCCACCGACGACGGTCTCCCCAATCCTCCCGGCAAGCTCGCCTATCGATGGGAAACTCTGTCGGGCCCGGCTCCCGCGCTGTTCGCCGACTCCATCGCCGCTTCCTCGTCGGTTTCCTTCCCCGGCGTGGGCACCTACCGTCTCCGGGCCTCCGTGTCCGATGGGACATTCTCCAGCGTCTCCGATTTCAGCGTCTCCGTCGAACGGGGGTCGCTTGGAACCACACTGATTCCGGCGGGCTCAACTTGGAAGTATCACGATCGCGGAAACGACCTTGGATCTTCCTGGAAAGAATCCGTGTTCGATGACACCGCTTGGACATCGGGCCGCGCGCAATTGGGCTACGGAGATGGCGACGAGATAACCACCCTCGGGTTTGGACCCAATGCCGCCAACAAATTCCCCACCGCTTATTTCCGAAAGTCATTCCAAGTCAATGGCCGGTCCAGTGTGAAGGGCCTTCGCCTGCGCCTGTTGCGAGACGACGGCGCCGTGGTGTATCTGAACGGCCTGGAAGCATACCGAAACAACATGCCCGAGGGTCCCATCCTGTTCACAACCCGAGCCAACGCCACGGTCAGCGGTGATGAAGAACTGACCGCCTTTGTCGAGAACATCGTTCTCGATCACTCCACTTTGCGGGAAGGCGCCAACGTCCTCGCGGTTGAAGTCCATCAAGTCAACGCCTCGAGCACCGACCTCAGCTTTGACTTGGAACTGATAGCAGCCATCGAACCCGAAAATCAGCCTCCTTATGTTGATGCCGGTCCCGATGAAACCGGCATCCCCGGTTCACCCCTGCTGCTGCGCGGCGCCGCAGCCGACGACGGCCTTCCTCTCACCCCGGGATCTATCACCGTTGCCTGGACCCAGGTGAGCGGACCCGCCACCGCCGTATTCCAACATTCCGCCGCGACTCAAACAACCGCCACCTTCCCTTCGCCGGGCGTTTACCTGCTCCGCCTCACGGCGCGAGATGGCGCCACCACCAACAGCGATGAACTCCAAATCACCATTCGTGCGGGCGAAGATTACCAAACCTGGGCTGCCCGCAATTTTGCAGCGCAGGAGCTTGCCAACCCGGCCGTTTCTGGACCCCAGGCAGATCCCGACGGCGACGGCCATCGCAACGATCAAGAGCGGTTGGCCGGCACGAATCCCAAGGATCCCGCCAGCCGGCTCTCACTCCGCGCCGTGCTACAGGCAGATGGCAGTGTCCGGTTGCGATTTGAGGCGGTGCCGAATATCGGCTACGCCTTGCAGTATCGTGACCGCGTGGAAACCGGAGCCTGGACCACGCTCCGGGAATTAACTGCCACACCCGGCGGAGGGATCGTTGAAGTGACCGATTTGCGGCGATCCGGACAACCCGAACGTTACTACCGACTGGTCACGCCGAGCCCTTGACCCTAATCAATCCGGAGCCCTTCGCCCCCATCAGTTCCATGGACTCGGATGACATCCGGGACGGATTGGGCGAACGGGTGCGGCTCACCTCAAGGCGGGGGACATCCGGACCCGAGATCTCGGTCCCCAAGCGAACTTCCCCCTTGATGTTCTCTTTGCGTCCTTCGCGACCTCTGCGCGAGGAAAAGCAAGATCCTCGCACCCAACCCGTAACACGGTGCAATGGAAACCAGCGTGATCTCGGGATATGATTCGAGATCTCTGTCCCCAAAGAACTTCTTCCTCTCCATGCGAAGAATGAGCGGGGAGAGGACCGAGGAGAGGGGTAGCCTGAGAATGCCCCTCTCTCCGGCTCTCTCCCCACTCGTGCCTCGCAGGGCGAGAGGGAAA